>DATFXA010000168.1:0-3307 GCA_035258645.1 Gaiellaceae bacterium | reverse complement strand
ACCGCAAGCAGCGACGCGCCGAACGAGGCAGCATCGACTGCGAAGGCGAGACCGGCGCTCACCGCGACCAGTGCGCCGCCCAAGAGCGGGCCGGCCAGCCGGAGCGCCATCGGGCGCACGAACTGATCGAGTGAGTTCGCTGCCGGGAGGTCGTCAACCGGCAGCAGGTCGGGTACGACCGCCTCGAAGGCGGGCGTGAAGAACGCCGTGCCGCTGCCGTAGATCGCGACGACGACGACGAGCTCCCAGAAGTGGAGCGAGTCGGTGATCACGAGCGCGGCAAGCAGACCGACAGCGAGCGCCCGCACTCCGTCCGCCCACATCATCACGCGCCGACGGTCGGATCGGTCGCTAACGATCCCGCCGACGAGCAGGAACAGCACGGTCGGGAGCGCCATCCCGATGCCGACGATCGACAACGCCGCCGGTGCATTCCAGAGGGCGTAGCTCTCCCAGGCGATTGCGATCAGGAAGATCCCGTCGCCCAGCAGCGACACCGCCATTCCCGCCCACAACACACGGAAGTCCCGGTGTCGAAGCGGGGAGATCAGCCCGCGGCCGGCGAACCCGCCTGGGCGGTCGAGCGCCTCGTGACTATGCTGCATTGGACGCAGGCTCGCTGTCCGCGTCCGTCCACTCCGGGCGCTCCGACAGGAACTTGAACAGCGCACCGGAGTCCATGGGGCGGGCGAAGAGGAAGCCCTGTCCAATCTCGC
Organism: Gaiellaceae bacterium; assembly: GCA_035258645.1. GTDB lineage: Bacteria > Actinomycetota > Thermoleophilia > Gaiellales > Gaiellaceae > 13-2-20CM-68-14. The sequence continues at coordinate 2,591 of DATFXA010000168.1, read as the reverse complement.
AGCCGAGGCCGTGCAGAGAATCTTCCTGCTCGGGAAGCTCGATGCCCTCGGCGACGACGTCGAGCTCGAGGCTCGCGCCCAGGGCGATGATCGCCGAGGTGAGCGCGACGTTTTCGCCCGAGCCGACGAACGAGCGATCCATCTTGAGGATGTCGACCGGGAAGCGGCTGAGGTAGCTCAGCGACGAGTAGCCCGTGCCGAAGTCGTCCATCGCCAGTCGGATGCCGAGCGCTTTCAGGTCGACGAGCCGCTGAACGGCGAAATCGGTGTCGGCCATCATCACCGACTCGGTGATCTCGAGCACGAGGCCTGACGGGTCGAGACCGCTCTGTTCGAGCGCGCAGCGAACGTCGGCGACGATCGAGTCCGACTGGAGCTGGCGCACGGAGAGGTTCACGCTCATCGCCAGCGGCTCCTCGCGTGGGAACTCCTGCTGGATGCGCACGGCCTCGCGGCAGGCGGTTTCGAGCACCCAGCGGCCCATCGGGATGATCAGGCCGGTCTCTTCGGCAAGCGGGATGAACTGGAGCGGCGGGATCGTCCCGCGCGTCGCGTGATTCCAGCGCAGAAGGGCCTCGACGCCGAGGATGTGGTGCTCCTGGAGGCGGACGACCGGCTGGTAGTGGAGCTCGAGCTCGCCGTTCTCGATCGCGTGCTGGAGCTCCGATCGGAGCTCGAGCCGCTCGACGACCTTCTCGTGCATCGTCGGCTCGAACACTCGGTAGCTGCCTTTGCTGTCCCGCTTGGCCATATACATGGCGACGTCCGCGTTCCGGAGCAGCTCGGCGGCGTCGGGCACGGCCGACTCCCGGTCGACGAGGCAGATCCCGATGCTCGCGCGGGGGAAGACTTGCTTGCTCTCGATCTCCGTCGGCAGCTCGAGGGCCTGGAGGATGCGTGCGGCCGCATAGGCGGCCTCGGGCGAGTCGGAGACGCCCTCGAGGAGCACGGCGAATTCGTCGCCACCGAAGCGGGCGACGGTATCGGTCGGGCGGACGGCGATGAGCAGCCGCCGGGCGACCTCCTGGAGCACCCGGTCGCCGGCCTCATGGCCGAGGCTGTCGTTAACCGTCTTGAAATCGTCGAGGTCGATGAACATCACAGCGATGTCGGGGACGCCGCGCTGGGCCCGCATGAGGGCGTGCTCGACGCGGTCCGAGAAGAGTGCGCGGTTCGCGAGGCTCGTGACGGGATCGTGAAACGCCTGATGGGCGAGCTGTTCCTCGAAGGCCTTCCGTTCGCTGACGTCGCGGCTGTTCAGAACGATGCCGCGAACGTGCTCGTCGTGCCGGAGGTCGGTGTGCTGCACCTCGAACTTCAGCGTCGTTCCGTCGCGATGGTCGATCGTGCACTCGAAGGTGTGTCCCTCCGGGCCGACCGATCCATTGCCCGCGATCAACTGTCCGAGCCGGGGCCGGTCGGTTTCGCTGAGGATTTCTTCGAAACGGGTCCCGAGAATCTCGTCGGCGCCGTAGCCGAGGACGCGCTCGATGGACGGGCTTTGGTAGGTGACGACGCCCTCGCTGTCGAGGACGGTGATCAAGTCGCTCGAATGCGCAACCAGGCTCCGGAAACGGGCTTCGCTTCGCCGACGGTGGAGGTCCGCGGCGAGGGTTGCGCCCTCGAGGGCAAGCGAGATCTGGGCGCCCAGCGCCTCGAGCGAGTCGACGAGGGCCGGCTGGATCGCCGTTTGGGAGCAGACGACCAGCATCCCCCGCACGTCCGACCGGCTCGACAATGGCACGACGAGGACGCTGTCACCGTCGAACAGCCTGAGATCGGCGCGGATCGCCGAGGGTGCAGATTCGTAGGCTGTGCGCAGCCAGCCCGCCTTCGTCTGGCGGAGCCAGTCGGCGGTCGACTCGGAGAGCTGCCAGCCGCCATCGTCCGACGACGCAACCACTTCGGCGCTGCCGTTCGAGAAGAGCGCGAGCCGAACGGACTGGTCCTCGCCGACGAGGCGGCGCACGCCCGCGATCGCAGCAGCGCAAATCTGGTCCTGGCTGGCGGCTGCGACGAGATCGATGCCGGCGCCGCGCAAGGCTCGTTCGCGCGAGACGACCCGGCCTTCCTGGCGGACGAGGCCGGCCATTCGAGCGACGACGAGCAGGAAGAGGACGGCAGAGGCGATGATCAGCACGAGGACGTCCGGGTTGCCCAACTCCTGGACGAACCGGATTCCTGGCGCGATCAGACAGGCGCCGCCCAGTACCGCGAGCCGTAGAGGCGTCAGCCGCGTCCGGAAGTCGGTCGCAGGCTCCTCGAGCATCCGCATCGACGGGTGGAGCGCGGCGGCGCCCCAAAGCAGGTAGTAGAAGATCCAGCCGGCGTCGTAGATGAGCTGGTGGTTGTAGGTGCCATTGAGGAGCGCAAGGTTGTAGGCCGAGTCGGTCGCGAGCAGGCAGACGATGCTCCCCGAGAGCAGGTAGAAAGACGTGGCACGCCTGCCCGCATCGACGGCCAGGCGAATCGCGGCGGCAAGCAGCAGGACATCACCGAGCGGGTAGGCGATCGAGACGCTCTTCGCCATCCACGAAAGGCCCGAGAGGTGGATGTTCGGGGCGATCAGGAACACCCAAGAGAAGAGGCCG
>DATFXA010000167.1:0-7723 GCA_035258645.1 Gaiellaceae bacterium | reverse complement strand
TCCTCGTTGCGGACATGGCCTCGGAGATCGAAGCCGCGCGGCTGCTGACGTGGCAGGCGGCGTGGCTGATCGACCAGGGCGAGCGAGCGACCTTGCAGTCGTCGTACGCGAAGCGCGTTGCGGCAGACACGGCCATGAAGGTGACGACGGACGCCGTTCAGATCTTCGGCGGCTACGGCTACATGAAGGAGTACCCGGTCGAAAAGCTGATGCGCGACGCGAAGCTGTTCCAGATCTACGAGGGCACTTCGCAGATCCAGCGGCTCGTGATCGCGCGCGAACTGTTCTTGCCGAAGGATCGCTAGACCTCCAGCCGTTGCTCATCGCGGATCCGGGTTGAGCGTCGCGCCGGCGCGACCTTTTCCGATCCATCGCAAGCGATGTCTTCGTGCCTAGGCACTAGCCCAAACAGGTCAAAGCCGGCCTCGCTTGGCGCTAGACTGCCGGCTTCGTGGTCGCGGACTCACGGGCTGTCTCCGCGCGTGGCCGGCGCAGGCGGAGAGCTTCCACGCGCGTGCGCGTGCAGCGCGGCGTGCTCGCGCTGCTCGTCCTGGCAATCGTTGGCTCGGCCCTTGGGCTCGTGTTTGCGGGCTCGCCGCAACGGATCGCGGCCGGCGTACGGATCGACGGCGTCAACGTCGGTGGCATGAAGCCCGGCGCCGCGCAGAAGCTCCTCGAGCATCGTGCGCGCAGCCTCGAGCGGGTGCCCGTCGTCTTCGTCGCCGGCCAACGGCGCTGGAGCGTGACCCCGGAGCAGCTGGGAGTGCGCGCAGACTGGCACGCCGCGGTCGAGCTCGCGCGGAAGCACGGAGACGGGTTCGGACCGCTGCGCGGCTTTCGGCGGATCGGCGTACGGGTTTTCGGCGCAGAGCTGGCCCCGCCGACCCAGGTCTACCAGGCCGCTCTCGGGTTCGAGGTCAATCGCTTTGCGCGGGCTATCTACAAGCCCCACCACGATCCCCAGCTTCGGCTGCGCGGCCTCGAGCCCGTGGTGATCGACGGCAGCGCCGGCCGGGAGCTAGATCGGCCTGCCGCGGGGAGGATCGTGGTCGCGGCGCTGGCCGGGTTCTCGCGTCGGCCGGTTGCCCTCCCCGTCCGCAGCGAGCCGACCAGGGTCACGAGGGCTCAGCTCGCCGCCGCGGCGGGCAACGTCCGCACCGCGCTCTCGGCGGCGGTGCAGATGCGGTGGCGTGGCGTCCGCTGGACGATCTCGCCGTACCAGCTGCGGGGGATGCTGAGGCTCCCCGGCCCCGGCGTTCCCAGCCTCGCCATCGGTGGGAAGGGCGCCGACCGCTACTTCACGCGGCTAGGGCGGGCGCTCGACCGGCCCGCTCGCAATGCCGGCTTTGCGGTCTCGCAGGGCGGGCAGGTGGGAATCATCCCTTCGCGCGTGGGGCGACAGCTCGACCTGACGGCAACGTCGAGGAGCCTACTCGCGGCCGCGCTCTCGCAGGACAAGCGCACGGCTCGCGTCGTCGTTACCACGTCGATGCCTTCGCGCACGACCCACGAGGCGAGGGCAATGGGCATCCGCGGCCTCGTCGGAAGCTACGAGACCATCTACGGAGGCGACGCAAACCGCGTTCACAACGTGCAACTCGTCGCACGTCTGCTTGACGGGCATCTGATCGCTCCCGGGGCGACCTTCTCGTTCAACCGCGCGACCGGCGCGCGCACTGCGGAGAAGGGGTTCCGCGAGGCCCCGGTGATCATCAATGGCGAGCTGGGAACGGGCCTCGGCGGCGGCGTGTGCCAGGTCTCGACGACGGTCTTCAACGCGGCCTACGAGGCCGGCCTGCAGATCACCTCACGGACGAACCATGCCCTCTACATCAGCCACTATCCCCTCGGCCGCGACGCGACGGTGGACTATCCGGACGTCGACCTGCGGTTTGTCAACGACACCCCGCGCTGGCTGCTGCTCCGGACGTTCGTCGGCTCGTACTCGCTGACGGTCGGCCTCTACGGGGCGCCGCAGCACCGACGGGTGGTCACGCAGGCGCGGCCGCTCGTCGATACCGCGCAGCCGCCGATCCAGCGCCAGCCGGACCCGACCCTGATCGAGGGCCGCAGGCTGGTCGTCGAGGGCGGCGAGCCTTCGCGCTCGACCAGCGTTCGCCGGCTCGTCTACCAGCACGGGAAGCTTCTCTACGACAACACCTGGTACTCGTCGTACCGCAGCCAGCCCGAGGTCGTGCTCGTCGGGACGAAGCCGAGGCCCGTGGCGAAGAAGAAAAAGAAGCCGCCGGTGACGACGACCACCACCACCACGACCACCACGACGACCACTACGACGACTACGGGGCCGTAGGCTCGGCCCGGGTGATCTCCTCAACGAGCCACTCAGGAACGCGGGTCGGCCGCAGCGTGGCCGCGTCCGCGCAGGCGTGCCTGGTCGACCCCTCGGCGATCAGCTCGCCGTCACGGTCCACCCGGTAGTCGAAGCGAAAGCGGGCACCGCGGACGTCGCCGCAGCGTGCGTAGATCACGAGCCGGTCGTCGAAGCGGGCAGGCGCCCGGAAGCTGACGTTCGCGTCGAGGGTCAGCGCCTCGATCCCCTCGGCCTGCAGTTCCCGGTAACCCCCTCTGAAGCGGGCGAGGTACTCGATCCGCGCAACCTCGAACCAGACGAGATAGACGGCGTGGTGGGCGATGCCTTGAGCGTCCGTCTCCGCGAAGCGGACCTTCACCTCGGTCGAGAAGCCGAAGTCCACGATTGAACTCTCTACCATCGCCACGGTGGACGTGTCCGCGCTAGCCGGCCTGATCAGGGCGAATCAGCCGTGTGTCGTTCTCACCGGAGCGGGCGTCTCGACCGAGAGCGGGATCCCGGACTTCCGATCGCCGACCGGGATCTGGGCGGAGTTCGACCCGGCCGAATACGCCTCGCTGCCGGCGTTCAAGGCGGATCCAGGGAAGGTCTGGCGGTTCTACAAGCCGCGGATCGCGATGCTCACCGGGGCGAAGCCGAACGTCGCGCATCGCGCGCTCGCCGCGCTGGAGGAGGCTGGCCTGGTCGAGGCGGTCATCACCCAGAACATCGACCTTCTGCACGAGCGCGCCGGCAGCCGCGACTTCGTCGAGGTACACGGGTCGATCCGCACCGCGACGTGTCCGTCCTGCGGGGCCTCGTACTCGCGGGACGACGTGATTGCGAAGCTCGAAGAGTCGGGAGCGCCCGCTTGCGACCGCTGCGGCGCGATCGTCAAGCCGGACGTCGTCTTCTTCGGCGAGGTGCTTCCCGCCGCCGCGATCGACCGGGCCTACGAGCTCGCGCGGCGCGCCCGTCTGTTGCTTGTCGTCGGGTCGTCGCTCGAGGTGTATCCGGTTGCCGCGCTTCCCGAAGAGACGCTGGCGGCCGGCGGCCAGGTCGCGATCGTCAACAAGGGGCCGACACCGTACGACCGGCGGGCGGCGGTGAAGGTGGAAGAGAACGCCGGAGAGGTCCTCGGCGGGCTGGCCGCCGCGCTTCTGGGCTAAGCGATCGCGCGCCGCTCGGCGTCGCTTGCGATGCCGATTAAAGGGTGTGGCGGCTTTGCCGCCGCAACCGTCCAAACTCCGTCGATGGAGAGGTGCGGGTCTGGATGCTAGGCGACGGCGCGTCGGAGCGGGCGTTCGCCGAGCAGCCGGCTGCACTGGCTGCAGTGCACGCGCTCGACCTCATATGGAACGCCGCCCCGCTGGTGCAATGCGTAGCTCGTGACCTTGGTGTGCCGGTGTGGCGCCCGAGCCCGAAGCGGGACTGTCTTGCGCATCTCACTCAAGGTAGCTTCGCACTCGGAAAGTACGACGCTCGAAAGGGTGAAGAAGTTGTGACAAGAAGGAGACGCCACACGACCTCCCCAACGCCGTTAGCCTCTGTGTCTTGGGCGCGGGAAACGACGAAAGGAAGGCGATGGCCTCACGAAAACAGGGCGGTCTGATGGGACTCAACAAGGACGAGCTGCTCGGGCGGATCGGCGACCTCCCAGGCGCAAAGAGCGTTCTCGAGGGTGCCAACACGCTCCGGGAACGCGTCGACGATCTTCAAAAGCGAATGCGGGGCCTGGATGAGCTGACGCGCCGGGTCGATGCCCTCGAGCGACGGGTCGATCGGATTACGGGGAAGGCCGCAGGCCGCAAGCGCACGACTCGAAAGTCGACGTCCTCCAGCTCGGCAGGTGCGAAGTCGAAGACCTCCGGATCTGGGAGCGGCGCCTCGACCTAGCTCGGCACGCGCAGCCGCAGCGCGTGCGGCACGACCTCGAACCGGACGGGGGTCGTGCCCGGTTGCTCGCCGTCGAGCTCGACCGGCAGCGGCTCGTTCGCGTCGATCTCGACCGTCGAGCCGCGGAGTAGTTCGGCTTTGGGGTGGGGGAGGTGGCTGCCCCGATACGTCTTGGGCAGGGTGAGCAGCAGGTCACCCTTCGTCAGGTTCCCGATCAACAGCACGTCGAAGACGCCGTCGTCCGGCTCCGCATCGGGGCAGATCTTCATTCCGCCGGCGAGGTAGCGTCCGTTGGCGACGATCACGTCGTGCATTCGCGCGCGCCGCGTCTCGGCTCCGACGCTCACTGTCAGCTCCGCGGTCCTCCAGCGCGAGAAGACCGTGAGGGTCGCCCACGCGTAGGACGCCTTGCCCCCGAGCGCCTTGCTCGTCTCATTCGCGCGCTTCGCGATCGCCCCGCTCATGCCCGCGCTGGCGACGTTCGCAAAGTACGACTCGTCGGTCTCCCCCTGCCAGGAGCGAAACCGTGCGATCCCGAGGTCGATTTCCCGCGCGTGGCCGTCGCGCGCCGTCCGAAGCGCGTCGTCGAGCTTCCTCGGAATCGCGTAGGTGCGGACGAAGTCGCGGCCGGTTCCCCGTGGCACGACAGCCAGCTCGACTCCGGCCCGATCCGCGATCCCGTTGACGACCTCGTGCACGGTTCCGTCGCCGCCGACGGCCACGAGCAGCTCGGCGCCCTCGTCGGCGGCCTCCTTCGCAAGCTCGGTGAGGTGGCCCGGCCGCTCCGAGAGCAGCGCGTCACCGCTCAGCCCGATCGCGGCCGCGCGGTTGGCGATCTGGGGCCAGCGGCGGCCGGTGGCGCCGTTGTCCGATGCCGGGTTGACGAGGAAGACGGTCGTTGTGGGGCTTTTGTTCACTTGCTTGAGGAAATCAGAGTTGAGGTTCTAGGGCCCGACCGGATCTACCCGGATGCCCCGGCAAAACCGCAGCATCCTCGAGGGCGGCGTCGCAAGCGAGCGCCTAGGGCTTTGACTCGGCGGTAGCGGTCGCCAGGGCGATCCGTGTCATCCGATCGACCGCGGCTTGGAGCTCCAGGTCCGAGATTCGCTTGAACTCTCCTTCGACGACGACGTCGCTTACGGTGAGCAGGCAGCCGGCGTGGACGCCGCGAAGCGCGCCGAGCGTGAACAGGACTGCGGCCTCCATCTCGACCGCGAGCACGCCCCGAGAGGACCAGCGCGAGTACTGCTCCCCGTCGGGGTTGTAGAAGAGGTCGCTCGAGACGACCGGGCCGACGCGCAGCGGCTGGCCGAGCTCCTTGGCGTAGTGCACGGCTCCGTGGACGAGCTCCCAGTCCGATGTGGGTGAGTGAGGCTCGCAGCCCACGAGGTGCTCGGATGTCGAGTCCGCCGCGACCGCCGAGATCGCGACGATCAGGTCGCCGAGCCGGAGGTCGGACTGAAGGCCGCCGCACGTGCCGACCCGGATCAGCCGCTTGACTCCGAGCTGGACCAGTTCCTCGATCACGATCGCGGCGGAGGGACAGCCCATGCCGGTCGCCTGCACCGAGACCGGCCGTCCCTCGAACGCACCGGTGTAGCCGTACAGGGCTCGTTCGCTGTTGCGCTGAACGACGTTGTCGAGATAGGTCTCGGCGATGTACTGGGCTCGCAGCGGATCCCCAGGCAGCAGGCAGGCCTCCGCATAGTCGCCGGGCTCGGCGCGAACGTGAATCGGCACGCGCGGAACCCTAGTGCGTTGCCCCCATCTCATGCACGATTCCGCCGTGGCTGCGCTGAAGGAGCCGGAGCTCGACGAGATTCTCGCCTTCTGTGCCGAGGATCCGGTCGAGCGGGTCTTTCTCGAAGACATCGCCCGCCGTGGCCTGGGCCGCTTCACCGCGCTCGCCCGGAACGGTCGCCTGACTGCGCTCTGTCACGCGGGGGCGAACTTCGTCCCTTCGGGAGAAGGCTGCGGCGCCTTTGCGGAGCTGGCCGACGACTGGCACGCGCGGATGATCATCGGCGAGGAAGCCGCGGTCTCCGAGCTCTGGGCAGCAGCGTCGCGGCGGCTGCCGCCTCCGCGGGAGGATCGCCCAGGGCAGCCGGTCTACGTTCTGGACGTGCCACCCGAGCCGGGTGAAACCGGCCTGCGTCCCGCCACCTCAGGGGACTTCGACCTGCTGCTCCCGGCGTGTGCTGCGGCGCACGAGGAGGAGATCGGAATCGACCCGCTCGACCGCGATCCGGAAGGGTTCCGCTGGCGGACACGCGCCCAGATCGACGAGGGGCGCTCCTGGCTCTGGGCCGAAGGCGGAACGATCCTGTTCAAGGCCGAAGCCTCGGCCTGGACGCCACGCGCGGTCCAGCTGCAACAGGTGTGGGTCGACCCGGAGGCTCGGGGGCGGGGCTACGCGCAACGTGGACTCCGGGATCTCTGCCGCTTGCTGCTCGAGCGCGTGCCGACGGTCTGCCTCTTCGTCCGCAGCGACAACGCTGTCGCGATCCGCGTCTACGAGAAGATCGGGATGCGGCATACGATGTCCTACCGGAGCCTGATCTTCTGAAGCGGGTCCGGCAGCTCGCGTACGTCGCGCTCGGCGCATGGATCGGGCGCTGGGCGGCGAGGGAGCTCGCGTCCTACGCAGGCCACCGGCTCCTCCCGGCCGGACCGCCGCCGAAAGAGTCGGCCCGCAAGCCTGGTTGGATGCCGCTCCGGCGTGCTTGACCTGCGGTGAACCACCTGTTGAGGGAGGCAGGGTCTCTACCTGATTCCGATGATGGAGGCATGCGGCGATTCGCCCTTTACGGGCTGGGTTTGCTCCTGGCGTCCGTTCTCGCCATGACCTACACGACGTCGAGCCGTGCGAAGTCCGGCGGCCCGGTGTCGCACACGTGTTCCGTGACAGACCGTGCGTTCATCGACGGGGCAAGGACGAATGTGGACGCCGTCGATCTTTGGGGCCAGCAGTACCTGGACGGTGACGCGGGGCCGAAGGAGGTCGCCGCGGAGGCCGCCCGCGCGGCGAAGATCGTCGGCGCGACGCGGCCGACCGACCCTTCGCTCACGCAAGCGCGCAGCCTCCTGGTCGCGATGTTCACGGCCTACCGCCAGGCGATGGAGCAGCGGGCCAAGCACCGCGACGCCGGGGACCACATCTTTCACGCCTACGGGCTCGCGAACTTCGCGCGCGACGTGCTCGTGAAGGCGGCGCCCGCGCTCGCCCAACGGGGCTGCGACGTGTCGCCGCTCCTCTAGATCGGTTTTCGAGCCCGCTGCAACAATTCGGGCATGGACCTGACCTCGCGCGTCCGGGCGCACATCGATCGGTATGAACTGATCCCGCCCGGCGGAGCGGTGACCGTGCTCGTCTCCGGCGGCGCCGACTCGACCTGCGCCTGGCACCTTCTTCGCGAGCTCGGCTACCGGGTCTCGGCGCTCCACGTCGACCACGGGTTGCGAGGCGAAGAATCCGACGAGGACGCCCGCTTCTGCCGCGACCTGATGGACGCCGAG
>DATFXA010000166.1:0-4793 GCA_035258645.1 Gaiellaceae bacterium | reverse complement strand
ATGCCGCGCTCTGCCAAGATCTCGGCGAGCCCCGGCTGGTCGAGCTCCTGCAGGCGGTAGCTGACCCGCAACGCCGGCTTGTCCAGATCGATCAGGCGCCGGAGGTCGATCGGCGTCCCGATCAGGACGACCTCGGCATCGGAGCGTGCGATTGTCTCGCGCAGGTCTTCCATCTGCCGGCGCCCGTACCCCATCGCCGGCAACAGCGTGCCGACGTCCGGGTAATCCCGGAACGTCTGCGCGATCGAGCCGACCGCGAACGGGCGCGGGTCGACGAGCGAGGCCGCGCCGTGCTCCTTCGCGGCGAGCACCGCTGCGCCGTAGGTCATCTCGCCGTGGGTCAACGTCGGCCCGTCCTCGACCGCGAGCACGCGCTTGCCGGCGATCTCGATCCCGTTTTCCTCGACCGTGTACGGCGAGGCTGCTCGGACGACGCGGGCCAGCGGGTTCGTCTCGCGGATCGACGCGAGCACCGCCTCGACTCCCTCCGGAGGAGCCGAATCGACCTTGTTGACGATGCAGACGTCGGCCATGCGGAGGTTCGTCTCGCCGGGGTGGTAGCGCAGCTCGTGACCCGGGCGGTGCGGATCGAGGACGACGATGTGGAGGTTCGGCTTGATGAACGGGGTGTCGTTGTTGCCGCCGTCCCAGAGGATCACGTCGGCTTCCTTCTCCGCAGCCTCCAGGATCGCGGCGTAGTCGATGCCGGCGAACACGAGGTTGCCCTCGTTCAGGTGCGGCTCGTACTCCTCGCGCTCCTCGATCGTGCAGTCGGCGGCGTCGAGATCGGCGTAGCTCGCGAAGCGCTGGACGCCCTGTCGCTCGAGATCCCCGTACGGCATCGGGTGACGAAGCACTGCCACTCGCTTGCCTGCGTCCCGGAGGAGCCCGGCTACGTACCGCGTCGTCTGGCTCTTCCCGGAGCCGGTCCGGACGGCGCAGACCGCGACGACCGGCTTGGACGAAGCCAGCATCGTCTCGCGCGGCGATAGCAGCCGGTAGGAGGCACCGGCGGCCAGCGCCCGCGAGCCGAGGTGCATCACGTGCTGGTGGGTGACGTCCGAGTACGAGAAGACGACCTCGTCGGCCTCGTTCTGGGCAATGACGGCCTCCAGTTCGGCTTCGGGGACGATCGGGATCCCGTTCGGATACAGGCTTCCGGCCAGGGCCGCCGGATAGACGCGACCTTCGATGTTCGGGATCTGCGTCGCGGTGAAGGCGACGACGTCGTAGTCCTTGCGGTCCCGGTAGACGAGGTTGAAGTTGTGGAAGTCCCGTCCCGCGGCGCCTGCGATGACGACCCGAGTCCTGACCATGCGTAAAGCATATGCAGGTATGCAGGACGACAGGCCGGCGCTACCGCGCCGACTTAGCTCAGGTACTCGGAGACGCGCTCGCCGACCGCAGCCATCTGGAGCTCCGCGCCGGTGACGTCTTTGAGCAGTTCGTCGGCGTTGATCCGCTGGCCTTCCGACCAGAGCTCGCGGAGCAGCGACCCCGCCTCGCGCTTGGTGAACCACGTGTTGCCGTAGCGCTCGCGGAGGTAGGCGCGCAGCTGCGCTTCGAAGGCCCACGAGCGCAGGTATTCGGTGACGTAGAAGCCAGAGTCGATGTCGCCGAGGTAGTCGGTCTCGCTGGGTTCGATCTTCAGCGCGTCGCCGAGCAGCTCGACGTAGCGGGGTCGCATCACCGTCACGTCGTCGGCAGCGTGGAACTCGAGCTCGTAGAGGAGCTTGGCGCAGTAGCGCCGGACGAAGTAGAGGAGCCCGGTTGCGCCCTCGCGCGCGAGCTCATCGGGCCGGCCGACGTCGAGGCGGCGCGTCAGCCACGCCGGTTCGTCGGTCAGGTGCTGCATCAGCATCGCCCAGCCCTCGGTGACCGCGTTGTCGCCGAGGCGGCGTTCCTCCATCGCCAGGCTCGGCGAGGTGTTCGCGAAGTGCTCGGTGTGGCCCGCCTCGTGGAAAAGCGCGCGCCAGTCGTCTGCGCCGCCGATCGGCTGAATCACGAGCATCACCCGGCCGGGAACCTCGATCGGTGCGCAGAACGCGCGCGGCGACTTCGACGGCCTCTGCTCGATGTCGAGGTGGACGTTCTCCTGCGCGTGGAGGTCGATCCCGAAGTCCGCGAGGGTCGCCTCGAGCGCAGGGAGCATCTTGTCCGCCGGGAATTGCTCGTCCCAGACCTGGGCTCGGAAGACGCGCGGCACGTCCCAGCGCTTGGCTTCGTCGAGGCCGATGCCGATTCGGTCGCGGAAGAGCTTGTCCGTTGCGTCCTCGTACATCCGCTCCGTCGAGTCGAGCACCGCCCGGCACTGGTCGGCGAGATTGTCGAGCCGGTAGCCGAAGTGCCGGTAGAGCTCGACATAGTTGGGCGACCCGAGCTGCGGCACCGCGCCCTGCGCGATTGCGACCGCGTCGAGGTAGATCGGGTTCAGGTGCTCCTCGGTCAGCTCGGTGCGGGCCTTGTCGAGTCGCTCCCGCTTGCCACGATCGTCGGTGTTGGCGATCGTCGGGCGAAGCATCCGGAAGCCGACCGTCTCGCCGTCGACGACGGCCTCGAGCTCGGTCTCGAGGGCGGCGGCCTTCTCGCTGTGCTCTTTGGTCAAGTTGCCGAGGTGGCCCTCGCAGGCGAATCGCCAGAGCTCGCGGATCCTGCGATCGCCGTCGACCGCCTGCCCTAGCGCCTGCGTCCACTCGAGCGTCGTCAGGTCCTGGTGGCGCTCGTAGATCGGCTCGAGCTCGAGCTTGTCCTTGAGGCCGGCGAAGTGGAGGTAGTACTCCTCGTCGAGCTCGGCGATGAAGCGGTCGGCGTCTTCGCGGTATGCGTCGAGGTCCTGCGGAGTGGGCGAGGCGCTCGGCACAGGCCGTAGGATAACGGCGTGCGCGAGATCAGCCTTCGGACCGAGCGCAAGACGCAGCTCCTCGACATCACCGAGCAAGTTCAGTCGGCTCTCGGCTCCATGAACGGCGCCTCGGCAGCGCTCGTCTACGTTCCGCACACGACGGCCGGCGTGACCATCAACGAGGACGCCGATCCCGCGCTTGCCGAGGACATCGAGTCGGCGATGGAGCGAATCGTCGACGACGATGGCGGCTGGCGGCACTCCGATGCGGACGGCCCGAACGCGCCTTCGCACATCCGCGCCTCGCTGATCAGTCCTCAGGTGCTCGTTCCGCTCGACGACGGGCATCTGGCGCTCGGGCGCTGGCAGGGGATCTTCTTCTGCGAGTTCGATGGGCCGCGCGAGCGAAAGGTGTACGTCACGCCGCTGGCGTAGTGGTCCGATCAGACCACTAAAGTCGTAACGCCCCCTCAACGGACTCTTCATTCCACCTCAACAGCGACCGATTTACGTTTTCACCGTGCGCAGGCGACCCTTTCTGATCGCGGCTCTTCTCTGTGCCGGGGCGCTGGTCGCCGGGGCGTCATTCGTTCGTGGAGCTTCCTCACACGGCGCGCCTCGCCCTCAATCGGTGCCGCTGCAGGGGATCCACAAGATCAAGCACGTCGTTATCGTCATGCAGGAGAACCGGTCGTTCGACTCCTACTTCGGCACGTATCCGGGCGCGGACGGGATCCCGATGGACCGCGGCGAGCCGCTCGTGTGCGCGTTCGATCCGAAGACCCGCGGCTGCGTCGAGCCGTTCCATGATCCGCGCAATCGCAACATCGGCGGACCGCACGACCACCTGAACGCCGTTCACGACATCAACCACCGCCTGATGAACGGCTTCGTCTGGCAGGAGCGAGCGGTGCTACATAAGGCCTGCCGGTTTCGGAACGATCCCGCGTGCTCGGTGAGCGCCGACCGGATCGACGTGATGGGCTACCACGACTGGCGCGAGATCCCGAACTACTGGGCGTACGCGGGCAACTTCGTGCTCCAGGACCACATGTTTCAGCCTGACACGTCCTGGAGCCTGCCGGCGCACCTCTTCGCGGTCTCCGAGTGGTCGGCCAAATGCTCGCGCAAAGGTGACCCGATGAGCTGCGTCAACGCGATCCAGTCTCCGCAGCTCCCGCCGGGAGTGGCTCGCTCGGACGGCAAGGATCCCAACTACGCGTGGACCGATCTCACCTATCTCCTCCACAAGCATCACGTCTCCTGGCGCTACTACGTCTTCAAAGGCGGCGAGCCCGATTGCGACGACGACGGCGCGATGTTCTGCAAGCCGAAGCCGCAGAGCGCGAAGACACCCGGAATCTGGAATCCCCTGCCGTATTTCACCGACGTGCGCCAGGATCGCCAACTGAGGAACGTCAAGTCCGTCGATCACTTCTTCTCGGCCGCGAAGCACGGAAACCTCCCGGCCGTCTCCTGGGTGATCCCGAATGACAAGGTCAGCGAGCATCCGCCGGCGCTCGTCAGCTCGGGCCAGGCCTGGGTGACGGGGCTCGTGAACGCGGTCATGCGCAGCCCCAACTGGAAGTCGACCGCGATCTTCGTCACCTGGGACGACTGGGGCGGCTTCTACGACCACGTATCGCCTCCCGTCGTCGATCGGAACGGCTATGGGCTCCGGGTTCCGGGACTCGTCATCTCTCCTTACGCGCGACGCGGCTTCATAGACCACCAGATCCTGAGCTTCGACGCCTATGCGAAGTTCATCGAGGACGACTTTCTCAAAGGCGAGCGGCTGGATCCGGCCACTGACGGCCGTCCCGATCCACGTCCGTCCGTTCGCGAGAACTCGCCGCTGCTCGGCAACCTCGTCTCCGACTTCGACTTCAGGCAGGCTCCTCGGCCGCCGATGGTGCTGGCGCGCAAGCCGGGCTTTTTCGAGAACCGGCCC
>DATFXA010000165.1:0-2698 GCA_035258645.1 Gaiellaceae bacterium | reverse complement strand
GAGCTGCCAGGCCCGCCGAAGCTCATGTTGATGATGTTCGCGCCGTGGTCGACCGCGTAGACGATCGCGTCCGCTTCGTCAACGTCCGTGAAGGTGCCATCCGGCGCAGCCGCCTGAACGACGAGCAGCTTCGCGTCGCCGCCGAAGCCCGCGACGCCTTCGCCGTTGGTCGAAGAACCGGCTGCAAGAGACGAGACGAAGGTGCCGTGGCCGTAGTAGTCGGTGACGTCGGTTGAGTCCGTCCGGACGCTCCAGGTCGTCGGCGCTTTCGCCGCGAGGTCCGGCGAGGAGACATCCGCGCCGGTGTCGATCACGGCGATCGTGAACGCCGAGGCCGCGTGGGCGACGCTCGCCGGCACGAGGTTCTCCCGGGCCGCTCCGTACTGCCACTCGTAGGCGCCGCCGGGCACCGGAGCCGGCGCGATCGCCGGGTCGGCGAGCTGTCTGCGCACGACGGGGGCCGCGCTGTAGCGGATCCCTCGGAGACCGTCGAGGACCCGAGCCGCGGCCGGCGGCGTTCGAAGCACCGCTGCATGGAGCGCAGGGATCCGCCGGACGACACGCGATCCCGATTGAGCAACCGCGCTGCGGAGTGCGTCCTCCGAGCTGTAGCCGACAACCAGCACCGGTCCCGTACCGGCCTGCCCCGACGGCGACGCCGCGGCGGCGGTGCCTCCGATCGCGAGCGTGAGGATGCAGGCGAGGGCAGCGAGTGCCGCAAGACGCAAGAAGTGATTGAACGAACCTCTCATCGGCCGCAGACGGTCCTCGGGGCCGCCAGACGCCGTATCGGTGGTCGTGAAGGGCTGCGATACCCTGCTTCGAGGGAATGGCGGCGACCGGTTATGCGGGGGAGGAAGGCCGACTCCAGGCGCGGGTCGACGTGAACGGGACCGGCCGGGCGACGATCGAGACCGGCATCCCCGTCCTCGATCACCTGCTGACGCTTCTCGCCGAGCACGCGTCGTTCGACGTCGCCCTGGAAGTTGCACCCGGCGAGCCGGACGCCGAAGTCGCCGCCGCAGGCCGCGCCCTCGGCCAGGCGCTGCTTGGCGCGCTCCACGGCGAGAGGGTGCGAGGCTATGGCTCAGCGGCGATCCCGGCCGACGAGGCCCTCTCGCACGTCGCCCTCGAGGCCTCGGGCCGTCCGCTGCTCGTCTCCAACGTCGACCTCTCCGACATGGGCGTCGGGGGCCTCGCGACCGACCTCGTCGCACGCTTCCTCACCCAGTTCTCCGAAGGAGCCGGCCTGACGCTGCACGTCCGGCTGATCGAGGGACGCGACACCCAGCACGTGCTCGAGGCGATCTTCAAGGGCCTCGGCGTCGCGCTGGCCCAGGCCTGCCGTCCCCGACGTGGAGAGGAGATCCGTGGTTGAGCCCAAGTCCGTCGTCCGCACCGACAAGGCGCCCGGTCCGTTTCAGGGCGCTCCCTATTCGCAGGCGATTCGCTCCGGCGGTCTCGTCTTCGTCTCGGGCCAACTCGGGATCAAGCTGGGTGACGACACGATCACGGGCTCGGTCGCCGAACAGACCGAGCAGATCTTCGCGAACCTGCGCGCGATCCTCGAAGAGGCCGGAAGCGGTCTCGACCGACTCGTCAAGACGACCGTCTTCCTGGTCGACCTGGCCGAGTTCGCGGCGATGAACGAGGTCTACGCGCGGCACGTCGGCGACGCGCCGCCCGCCCGCGCGACCGTCGAGGTGGCCGCTCTCCCGTCAGGCGCGAGGGTCGAGATCGAGGCGATCGCCGCCGTCTAGCCGCAAAATGAGGACTTGCGGGCTGAGGCATCGCTTGCGATGCCGGTCAAGAGGCGGCGCCGACATGTGCGGGGCGGCCGCTAAACCCCGTTAGTCAGCGACAATCAGTACGAACAGAGGGAACGAATGCGGGCAGACACCATCGTCGCGACCCACACGAACACCGACTTCGACGCGTTCGCGGCGATGCTCGCCGCGCGCAAGCTCTATCCCGGGGCGATCGTCTGCCTCGCCGGATCGCTGAACCGGAACGTTCGCGAGTTCTACCGCCTGCACGCGGACGAGCTGGATTTCGTCGTCGATGCCTCGCGGCTCGACCTGGACGCGGTTCGGCGCCTCGTCGTGGTCGAGACCGTTCACGCGGCCAGGCTCGGCGAGCTCGAGGCGCTTGCGCTCAATCCAGAGGTCGACAAGGTGGTCTTCGACCATCACGTCGACCTGGAGCGTCCCGGGTGGGCGCCCGCTGAGAACGTCGTCGTATCCGACGACGGAGCCTTGACGACCACGCTTGTCGGCGTACTGGCCGAGCGAGAGGTCGCCGTCAGCCCCCTGGAGGCCACGGTCTTCGCGCTCGGCATCCATGAGGACACCGGCTCGCTGACGCACATGACGACGACCCAGCGCGATGTCGAGGCGCTCGGGTGGTGCCTGCGCCATGGCGCCGACCAGGGCGTGCTCTCGCGCTTCCTGCACACGCCGCTCGGGGAGGCGGAGCGCGAGCTCCTCTCGACCCTGCTCGACTCGCTCGAGGCACACGAGGTCGAGGGTGTCGAGGTGCTCGTCGCGGCAGCAACTTCGCCCATCTACGTCGAGGGCATCTCCAACCTGGCACACAAGCTGATCGACGTGACCGACTCGGCGGGGCTCGCCGTCCTGGTCGAGATGGACGGCCGGGTTTTTGCCGTTACGCGCAGCCGGGCGCCGGAGATCGACGCCGC
>DATFXA010000164.1:0-3667 GCA_035258645.1 Gaiellaceae bacterium | reverse complement strand
GGCGTCCGCGGCAACTGTCGTCCCGTCATACCCCGAGGCGTTGGAGACGTCCATACCGGTGAGCTCGCAGATCGCGGTCTGATACTCGAAGATCGCCTGCAGCAGTCCCTGGCTCATCTCGGGCTGGTACGGCGTGTACGCGGTCAGGAACTCGCCGCGAGCGAGCACCGCGTCAACGACTGCCGGCACATAGTGGTCGTAGATCCCCGCACCAAGGAACGAGACCTCCCGACCCGTGTCGGCGTTTCGCGAGGCGAGCTCGGTCAGATGCGCGACGAGCGCCGGTTCCGAGAGCGCGGGCTCGAGGTCGAGCGCGCGTCCCAGTCGTACCCCCTCAGGTATCTGCTCGAAGAGCTCGTCGATCGAGTCGACCCCGATCGTCGCGAGCATCTGCTCGCGGTCCTGCTCGGTCAGCGACAGGAAGCTCATGGTCCGGGAGGCGCCTAGGCTTCTTCGAGGAGTTGCCGGTAGGTGTCGGCGTCGAGCAGCGCCTGTGCCTCGCCTTGGTCCGAGAGGCGAATCCGCACGAGCCAGCCCTCGCCGTAGGGATCTTCGTTCACGGTCTCGGGGGCGTCGACGACCTTCTGGTTGACCTCGATCACCTCGCCGGAGAGCGGCGTGACCAGGTCTGACACGGCCTTGACCGACTCGACCTCGCCGTAGGAGGCGTCCTTCGTGATCGCCGAGCCGACCTCGGGAGGCTCGAAGTGCACGAGCTCCCCGAGCGAGTCCTGGGCGTACCAGGTGATCCCGAGCGTCGCCTCGTCACCGTCGATCCGAGCCCAATCGTGTTCCGGGTGGTAGCGCAGCTCGTCGGGATAGGCCTCAATCGCCGCCACTCGGGCCGGCCTCCCTCTTGTAGATCGGCTTTTTGACGACGCGCGCGCGCCGCGGCTTGCCTCGAACATCGATCGTCAGCTCGGTGTCTGGCACGGCGCGCTCCGCCGGCAGGTATCCCATCCCGATTCCGCGGTCGAGCATCGGCGAGTGCGTACCGGATGTGACCTCGCCCCCGCCGTCGATCGGCATTCCCTGCCGTGGGATCGCGCGCTCCTCCATCACGAAGGCGGTGAGCCGTTCGTCAGGGCCCGCCTCCTTGATCCGCCGCAACTCCTCGACGCCGGTGAATTCCTTGTCGAGCGCACAGACCCAGCTCAGCCCAGCGGAGATCGCGTCGGTCTCCGGGCCGATGTCGTTGCCATGGAGTGGGTAGCACACCTCGAGCCGCAACGTGTCCCGCGCGCCGAGGCCCGCCGGAGTGACGCTGCGCTCGATGACGCGATCCCAGAGCTCCGCCGCGTCGTCGGCCGGCACCATCAGCTCGACGCCCTCTTCGCCCGTATAGCCGGTGCGGTTGATCATCGTGGCGATCCCGTCGACCACGCTCTCGGCGAACGTGAAGGCAGGCGCCTCGTCGAGGCCGAGCAGCTCGAGTGAGCGAGGGCCTTGAACCGCCAGCAACGCGTACTCGTCCGAGACGTCCCGCACGTCCGAGCCGGCGATCTCCCGCTCCTTCAACCATTCGAAGTCGCCCTCCCGGTTGGCGGCGTTGACGATCAGCAGAAAGCGAAACGGGCTCAGCCGATAGACGATCAGATCGTCGACGATTCCGCCCGACTCGTTCGTCAGGAGCGTGTACTGGGCGTCGCCGTCGCTCAGCCTGTCGAGGTCGTTCGAGAGAACGGACTGCAGGAAGTCATGCGACCGCGGCCCCTCGACCTCGAGCTCTCCCATATGCGAAACATCGAACACGCCCGCATCGGTCCGCACCGCGATGTGCTCGGGAATCACCCCTTCGTACTGGACAGGCATCTCCCAGCCGGCGAAGGGCACCATTCGAGCACCAAGGGCGACGTGCCGGTCGAAGAGGGGCGTCCGCAGAAGCGTCTGCATCCGGCGGCTGATGCTAAAGGAAGCCGCCCCGGTCCCCCCGTTGGTCGGAGGTGCCGGGACGGCCGGACCGGGTCATCGCGGGCTTCTGCCTAGCAGTAGCCCGAGAGGGCAACTACGAGCATTCCGCAAGAGCCCAAAACTAAAACCTCCTGGCTACGAATCGCGCAGAAATGAAGGAACTTCGAGGATGTCGTCGGGGACGTCGAAGCCTTCGTTGCGAGCGGGCTGCGGCTCGTCGCTGGTGGCCTGCTCCGACTCGAGCGCCTGCGCCGGCCGGCGCCTGCGCGTGCGGTGAGGGCCGAAGCCGGTTGCGATCACCGTCACGCGGACCTCGTCGCCGAGCGACTCGTCGATAACGGCGCCGAAGATCACGTTGGCGTTCTGATCGGCCGCGCCGGTGACGACCTCGGCCGCCTCGTTCACCTCGAACAGGCCGATCTCCGGACCGCCGGTAACGTTGAGCAGGATCCCGGTAGCGCCCTCGATCGACGCCTCGAGCAACGGCGAGGAAACGGCAGCCTGCGCCGCCTCGGTCGCCCGGTTCTCGCCGGACGCCGCGCCGATCCCCATCAAGGCAGAGCCCGCCCCGCGCATGATCGTCCGCACGTCCGCGAAGTCGAGATTGACGAGACCCGGAATCGTGATCAGGTCCGTGATGCCCTGGACGCCTTGGCGGAGAACATCGTCGGCGAGCTTGAACGCGTCGACGATCGATGTTCGCTTCTCGACAACTTGGAGCAGCCGGTCGTTCTCGATCACGATCAACGTGTCGACTTGCTCCCGCAGCTCTTCGATGCCGCGCTCGGCCTGCTTCGCCCGCTGCCGGCCTTCGAACGAGAACGGCCGCGTTACGACTCCGACCGTGAGCGCGCCCAGCTCCTCGCCTGCGAGCTCACCCAGGATGGGAGCTCCGCCCGTGCCGGTGCCGCCGCCTTCCCCGGCGGTAATGAAGACCATGTCGGCACCCTTGAGGGCTTCTTTGAGCTCGTCACGGCTCTCCTGAGCGGCAGCCTTTCCGACCGCCGGATCGGCGCCCGCGCCGAGCCCTCGGGTCTGCTGGTCGCCGATGTGGATCTTCACGTCGGCGTCGCACATCAGCAGCGCCTGCGCGTCGGTGTTGACTGCGATGAACTCGACGCCGCTCAGTCCCGCGTCGACCATCCGGTTGACGGCGTTCGTGCCGCCGCCGCCGACGCCGACGACCTTGATCACAGCGAGGAAGTTTCCTGTCTGATCTCGTACGCTCAAGGGTGCTCGACCTGAACCTTTAGTGGAGCCTCGGCTCTTTCGCTCCATTCGTCGCAGGAGAGTACGCGGCTTCTACAGCGCTGTCAACGGCGAGTCGTCGCTGAATATATCAACCTCGACTTGAGACTTGAGGGTTGCCTCCGGCGATCGGCCTGGTCGGGACGGTGACATCCAGGTAGCCGCTCGTGCCGACGGTAAGCGGCAGCATGCGCGTCGCGACCGCCAGCTTCAGGGTCAAGTTGCTGGCATCGCCGAACCGCAGCTCCGGTCCCTGGGGAAGCACGAAGGTGAGCTCGTCGTCAGCGGCACGAACCGCGGCGATCCGTCTCCCGAAGCCGGCGGCCCGCACCATCGCGAGAGCGTGAACGGCGCGAGCAGCAGGAGCGTCAGCCACCGGGGCGCCGACGTCGACACTCTCGCCCGTCGGGATCCAGATCCGAGGGAGCTTCGGCCCCACGAACAGACCTGCCGGACGGATCACTCGGCCATCGCTGGAGACGACCCAGGCGGAAGGGCCGCGCCGAAG
>DATFXA010000163.1:0-2228 GCA_035258645.1 Gaiellaceae bacterium | reverse complement strand
GGCAAGCTGACCGCGCGCGAGCGGATCGATCGGCTCGTCGACCCCGGGAGCGCGTTCCTCGAGCTCTCCGCCCTCGCGGCCTGGGACGTCTATGAAGGACAGGCCCCAGCGGCCGGGATCGTGACCGGGATCGGTGTGATCGAGGGTCGGGAGTCCGTCGTGATCGCGAACGACGCCACGGTCAAGGGCGGGACGTACTTCCCGCTGACGGTGAAGAAGCACCTGCGAGCCCAGGAAATTGCCGAACAGAACCATCTGCCCTGCGTCTACCTCGTCGACTCAGGCGGCGCCTTTCTGCCGCTGCAGGCCGAGGTCTTCCCCGACCGCGACCACTTCGGACGGATCTTCTACAACCAGGCGCGGCTCTCGGCCAAAGCGATCCCGCAGATCGCCTCGGTGATGGGCTCCTGCACCGCCGGGGGCGCCTACGTACCCGCGATGAGCGACGAGACGATCATCGTCAAAGGAACCGGGACGATCTTCATCGGCGGGCCTCCGCTCGTGAAAGCCGCGACAGGCCAGGACGTGACGGCAGAGGAGCTCGGCGGGGCCGACGTGCACACGCGGCTCTCGGGTGTTGCCGACCACTACGCGACCTCGGACGAGCACGCGCTCGCGCTCGTCCGGCAGATCGCCCGAAACCTCAACCTGCCGCCGAAGAATCCGCCCTGGGACATGCTCCCGGCCGAGGACGCGGCGGCCGACTCAGGGGAGCTCTACGGGCTGATTCCCGACGACTACCGAGAGCCTTTCGATCCGCGCGAGGTAATCGCCAGGATCGTCGACGGCAGTCGCTTCGACGAGTTCAAGACGCTCTACGGCGAGACGCTCGTCTGCGGTTTCGCGCATATCGAGGGATTCCCGGTCGGGATCCTCGCGAACAACGGTGTTCTCTTCGCCGAGTCGGCTCAGAAGGGGGCGCACTTCATCGAGCTCGCCTGCAAGCGGAAAATCCCGCTCGTCTTCCTGCAGAACATCACGGGCTTCATGGTCGGCAAGGAGTACGAGGCCGGCGGGATCGCGCGCGACGGCGCGAAGCTCGTCACCGCCGTGGCGTGCGCCGAGGTCCCGAAGTTCACGGTCGTGATCGGCGGCTCGTTCGGCGCCGGGAACTACGGCATGTGCGGACGCGCCTACTCGCCAAGACAGCTCTGGATGTGGCCGAACGCCCGCATCTCGGTCATGGGCGGTGAGCAGGCCGCGACCGTACTGACGATGGTCGGCGACGCGGATCCCGACGAGATCCGCGCGAAGTACGAGGAGGAGGGCAACCCCTACTACTCGACTGCGCGCCTTTGGGACGACGGGATCATCGACCCGCTCGACACGCGCCGCGTGCTCGCGCTCGGGATCTCCGCCGCCTTGAATGCGCCCATCCCGGAGACGACGTTCGGCGTCTTTCGAATGTGAGAGAGGAGGCTAGTGGGCTACTCGAAGGTCAACGTGCACGACCTGGAGCCGGCAGGCCCCGGTGGCGCGATCCGCTTCGTGCGCCGCGAGCTCGATCTGCTCGCGTTCGGGATCAACTGGTTCGAGATTCCGCCGAATACAGACGGACACCGCCACAACGAGCAGGAATCGGGCCAGGAGGAGGTCAATGTGATCATTCGCGGCTCCGGCATGTACACGATCGACGGCGAGGAGGTTCCCATCCGCGAGGGCGACGTATTCAGGTTCGATCCAGAGACGACGCGCGGGCCGAAGGCGGGTCCCGACGGACTGACGATGGTTGCGGTCGGCGCGCCGCGTGGAAGCTACGAGCCGAGAGGATCTTTCTGATGGCGGACCACGTGATCGAGCTGACCAACGACGAGCTGAAGCTGGTCAGGAACGCGTTGCACTCCTATCTCGACGACTTCGGTCACAAGGAAGCGGACATCCTGCGGCAGATCAAGGAGCTGCTCGACAAGCTGCCGTACTACGAGCAGTTTTTCGAGTAGCCGCAGCGTGCTGCTTCGCTTCGTCCTCTGGAACCTGGCCGATTCGAAGACGACGATCGAGGAGCTGCGCCGCTACCTGCGGGACGAGTCGGTCGATCAGTTCGCGGACGTCCCCGGTCTTCGTTTCAAGGCGTGGATCTCGGACGAGCCAACGGAGCGCTGGGGTGCCGTCTACCTCTGGGAGTCCGCCGAGGCGGCCGAGCAGGAGCTGCCTAGCAGGGCTCGTGAGCTAATCGGCAAGGAGCCGGACATCGGCGAGGAGTTCGACGTCGAGGCGACGATCGAGGG
>DATFXA010000162.1:0-10973 GCA_035258645.1 Gaiellaceae bacterium | reverse complement strand
CGTTCAGCGTCTCGACGGCCTCGAGTGCGTCCTGTTCGAGCACGGCGTAGGCGTCGCTGAGCTCAGCGGTGCGTGTCGCGAGCGACGTTGCCTGTCGGCGCAACGTCAGCGAGGCGGTTCGCACGAGCAGAGCAAGCGCGATGTACAGGGCGAGGAAGACCAGTGTGACTGCCGCCCAGATCGCGTGCTTGTTGGCCATGATCAGGTGTTCGCTTCGCTTCGGGTCGGCATAGATCTCGTAGGCGCCGATCGCGCGCCGGTTGCTCGCGTCGTCGATCGGGGCGTAGACCTCTAGCAGCCGACCGAAGCCAAGGCTCCGCTCGACGGCGTTCTCTTTGCGGTCCGGGATTTCGATCTCCGCGACGGACTGGTTCTTGCGAAGCGTCGTCCTGAGGCTTCCGTCGATCTCGAACCGGTGGCCGATGCGGTCGCGCGCACGATTCGTCCACGCAAGCATGCCGTTCGCGCGCCAGACCTTCACGGTCACGATTTCCGGCCGTCGTCGAAGCTCTTCGACGAGCTGACGGGAGAGCTGTGGGTGGACGTCGACTGTGTTACCTCGCACCAGCTCACCGCCGGTACTCGCTCGAATGAGTGATAGGGCGATTTGTAGTCTTCCCGGGGATGTCTGCACGACACGCCCTTCGGCAGGCGGGGCTCTATGGGCGGACCGTGGCGCGGGTTGCCCAGCGAGGCTTTCGTGAACGCGGCTGCGATCCCGCGCTCGCAACCGAACGCATCGTTTTCGTCGTAGGTTCGCCGCGCTCCGGAACCACGTTCCTCGCCGGGGCCGTCGGTTCCCAACCCGGGTTCGTGGACCTCGGCGAAGTCCGGCCGGTAAAGTCGAGCATCCGCCGCTGGGCGTCCTTGCCGGAGGACGAGGCCGCGGCCGAATTGCGTTCGACGCTCGAGCGCGTCCGCCGGCTCGGCTTCGTTCGTGACCTGAGACCCGTCGAGCAGACGCCGGAGTTGAGCTTCGTGGTCGGCGCCGCCGTGCGCGCCTATCCGGAGGCGACCGTGCTGCACATCATCCGCGACGGGCGCGACGTCGTCTGTTCCCTCCTCGAGCGAGGGTGGCTCCGCGAGCGCGAAGGTCACGACGACGCCGGGCAACCGTACGGCACGCACGCCCGCGCCTGGGTCGAGCCGGAACGCCGGGACGAGTTCGTGCACGCGCGCGAGGCGACGCGGGCGGCGTGGGCGTGGCGCAGCTATCTGACAGCCGCTCGCCGGGAGCCCGAGCACACCCTTGAGATCCGCTACGAGGAGATCGCGGCCGACCCGACGGCGGCGGCCGCGCGGATCGCCGGCCGGCTCGACACGGACCCGGAGGAGCTTGCCGCGGCGCTCGGCGAAGTCCACAACCGCTCGATCGGCCGCTGGCGCCGGGATCTC
Organism: Gaiellaceae bacterium; assembly: GCA_035258645.1. Classification (GTDB taxonomy): domain Bacteria; phylum Actinomycetota; class Thermoleophilia; order Gaiellales; family Gaiellaceae; genus 13-2-20CM-68-14. Next base: position 9,578 of record DATFXA010000162.1, on the reverse strand, counting down.
ACCCCTGAGCAGATCGATGACGTCGAGCGCGAGGCGGGCCCGCTCTTGCGCGACCTGGGTTACGCCTGAGGGCCCGACGGCTCCCCGCAGAGCTGATTCCCCGGATCCCGCGCCCCGCGCGCGCGGTCGTGCGCAATGCCGTCTGGACCTACGGTCGCGCGACGTCGTTCGCCAGGCCTCTGCCTGACTTCCTGATCCTTGGAGCGCAGAAGGCCGGCACGACAGCGTTGTACGCGTACCTGCGCTGGCACCCCGCCATCGCCGGCCCGGCCTGGAAGGAGGTCAGCTACTTCGATCGCCACTATCGGCGCGGCACGCGCTGGTACCGCGGCCAGTTTCCGCTTCGGCCGGGCGATCGGGTCGTCGGCGAGGCGAGCCCAGGCTACGTCTTCCACCCGCTCGCGCCCGAACGGGTGAAGGCGACGGTGCCGGAGGCCAGGTTGGTCGTGCTGCTACGGAACCCGGTCGACCGGGCCTTGTCCCACTACCACCACGAAGTCGCGCTCGGCCGAGAGCCACTGACCTTCGAGCAGGCGATCGACGCCGAGCCCGACCGCACGCGTGGGGAGGACAAGCGGCTCTCGGGTGAGCCCGACTATTTCAGCCATGCCTGGTGGGACTACACGTACCTCGCGCGCGGCCGCTACGCGGAGCAGCTAGAGCGCTGGCTCGCCGTCTTCCCGCGGGAGCAGCTGCTCGTGGTGGCGAGCGAGGAGCTGGCAGCCGAGCCTGGGCAGACCTATGCGCGGGTTGTCGAGTTCCTCGGTGCGCCGAGCCACGAGCTCGAGTCGTACCCCCGGGTCTACGAGCAGAGCTATGCCGAGATGCGGACCGATACCCGCCGCCGGCTCGCCGAGTACTTTGCGGAGCCGAACCGCCGGCTCTACGAGCTGCTCGGCCGCGACTTCGGCTGGCGGGTGATGTAGGTGGACACCTACATCACTTCAGTTCTTGAAGCGTGATCAGTAGCTTCGGATCGTCGCAGCCGTGCCGATCACGATCTCCGGCGAGGCCGCCGGGTCGAGCCAGCGGAGGACGGTGACGAGCTGCGCCCGAGTGAGGCTGACGCAGCCGAGCGTGGAGCTGCCGCTCGCGCTGATGTGCAGGAAGATCCCGGACCCCCGCCCCGAGACGATCGGGTGCGCGTTGTAGTCGATCACCGCGAGGTAGCGGTAGGAGATCGGCGAGCGGGACATGTCCTCGCTGGTCACCCGGAACGGCGGCTTCGTGCCGCAGCGAACGTGGTGGAAGCGGTTGTAGAACGGCGAGCGAACGTCCTCGACCCACCAGTCGCCGCAGACGATCCGGTGGTAGCGGTAGCGCACGCCAGGGTTCGCGCCGACCCCGTACATGACGGGCTGAATCCCAAACTCGCCCGCGGGGGTCTTCTTGTCGCCCTCGCGCTTGCTGTCCGAGATCCCGTTTCGGCCGAGGTGTGCCGTCCAGGGTCCGTCGACCGCGACCCAGCAGTCCGCGGGCCGCCGCCAGAGGCGAAGCGAGCCGGTTGTCGATCGTGCCCTCGGGGCCACCACGGTGACCAGCTGGGTCGCCGAACCTGTCGAGGCGAGCTGGTTCGCGAGGTTCTCCTGGCAGGTGGCGGCGTGGGCACCGCCGCCGGCACTCGCCGCGGCGGTGCCGAGCAAGGCCAGGGCGGAGAGTGCAATTCCCCAGCGCATCCCGGCTGCAGAGTACGCTCGCTGGCGCGATGAGGGGGCTCGTGCTCGCGATGCTCGCGGTTCTGTCGGTGAACGCGCCGCCTTTCGGCCACAGCGTCTCCCGCGTCACCGCAGCGCAGTTGCCGCACTCGTGGCATCCCGGCTGCCCCGTGTCGCCGTCGCGGCTGCGGCGCGTGCGGCTGACCTACTGGAGCTTCGACGGCCGAGCGCACACCGGCGCGCTGATTGCAAACGAGGATGCGGTTTCTGACCTCGTCCATGTGTTCGCACGTCTCTATGCGGCCCGTTTTCCGATCAGGCGGATGCGCCCGATCGACGCCTACGGCGGCAACGACGAGCGGTCTCTTCAGGCAGACAACACGGCTGCGTTCAACTGCCGGTACGTGGTCGGCCCCGGCCCGCGGCGCTGGTCCGCGCATGCCTACGGCGAGGCAATCGACGTCAATCCGGTCGAGAATCCGTACCTCGAGAGCGGCCGCGTCCACCCACAAGCCGGGCGCGCGTACCTCGATCGCAGCCGGATCCGCCCGGGGATGGCAGTTCAGGGCGGCCTGCTCGTGCGCGCCTTCGCCGCGGTCGACTGGAAATGGGGCGGGCGCTGGCGCCGCGCGGCGGATTACCAGCACTTCTCGGCGACGGGAGATTGACTCCCCATTCTTAGGCCGACTTCACGAAAGCCGGGGAGCCCGTGCATACACTCGGGGACTAGCGTGAAGAGCCTTCTCTCCGTTCTTGTCTGCACGGCCGCGCTCTCGGGAGGCTCCGCGGGTGCCGCTCCTGCCCGCATCGCGTTCGGTGTTCAGCAGGGGGTCGAGGTTGGTTCTGACACCGAGACGAGCTCGAACTGGGCTGGCTACGCGATCACGCACCGAAAGCCTTTCACCAGCGTTACCGGCAAATGGGTGCAACCGTCCGCGACATGCGCCGACGTGTCGTCGACCTTCTCTGCGTTCTGGGTTGGTCTCGGCGGCTTCTCGGACAACTCCTTTGCGGTCGAGCAGACGGGAACGCTCGCGAACTGCTCGCGCGGCACGCCGTCCTACACGGCGTGGTACGAGCTCTATCCGAAGTCGCCGGTGATGCTGAGGATGCCCGTCCGGCCTGGGGACACGTTTTCGGCCACGGTCTCGGTGAACAAGAAAATCGTCTTGATTCGGATCAAGAACGTCACCACCGGCAAGCTCTTCACGAAGAGGCTCCGGATGAATCGGCCCGACCTCGGCTCCGCCGAGTGGGTGGCGGAGGCCCCCAGCGGCTGCAACAACGCCGGGCTCTGCACGACGCTGCCGCTGACGAACTTCGGCACGGTGGCGTTCTCGCACGCGACCGCCACCGTCAACGGCCACCGAGGCCGGATTTCAGATCCGGTCTGGTTTGAGACCGCGATCGAGCTGCACGGGGATCTTCCCGACAGCAATTCTCGCGCCGGCGCGAATGCGATTCCCGGGGCCGTTGGACCTGACGGAGGCTCGTTTGCGGTTACGTGGCAAGAGTTGACGCCGCCCACGGGCTGAGCCGTGTGCTTCGAGCTCGACTCAGTGCCGCCCGTGCCGCAGATCGCGGGCGCCGCGATCTCCCATAACGATCTCGAGCTCGAGGCGGCCGACGGCAACCGCTTCGCCGCTTTCGAAGCCACCCCCGACGAGCCGAACGGAATCGGCGTCGTCATCCTCCCGGACGTCCGCGGCCTCTACCGGTTCTACGAAGAGCTCGCCCTGCGCTTTGCCGAGCGGGGCTACAACGCAGTTGCGATCGACTACTTCGGCCGGACCGGCGGCTCGGCGAAGCGAGAGGACGACTTCGACTACCCGCCGCACATCGCCGAGACCACTCAGGAAGGCATTCAGGCCGACATCGAGGCGGCCGTCCAGCGCCTTCGCCCTGGGACGCGGGCGATCTTCACCGTCGGCTTCTGCTTCGGCGGCCGCAACTCGTGGCTGGCGGCCGCCTCAGGACATGGCCTTGCCGGCGCCATCGGCTTCTACGGCAATCCCGGCGACCGCGACGACGGCCTGCCGGGACCGACCAGGCGCGCGGCGGAGATGGAAGCGCCGATCCTCGCGCTCCAGGCGGGCGACGACCGCAACATCACCGCCGAGCTGAACGATGCGTTCGACCGCGCCCTGAGCGACGCCGGCGTCGAGCACGAGATCGTCACCTACGAGGGAGCGCCGCACAGCTTCTTCGACCGCAGCCAGGACCAGTTCGCCGTGGCATCGGAAGACGCCTGGCTTCGTGTGCTCGACTTCCTAGACACCCACGCCTAAACAGGCGGCTGGGCGACGTTTCCGTCCGAGTCGCGGTAGCGGTAGACGATCCGCCCGCGGGTCAGGTCGTACGGCGACAGCTCGAGCTTGATCCGGTCGCCGATCAGGATCTTGATTCGGTAACGGCGCATCTTCCCGGCCGTGTAGCCGAGGGCCTCGTGGCCGTTGTCGAGCGCGATGCGGTACATGCCGCTCTTGTACGACTCGACGACTTCGCCGTCCACTTCGATCTTCTGCTCCTTTTCGGAGATAGCACACCTCCTTTCATGAGAGGAGAGCGCGCGGGCGAAAGCTCGCCCGCGCGCGATGTTCGGGGCTAACCGACGACGCTGACGTTGCGCGCCTGAGGACCTTTCGGGCCCTCTTCGATCTCGTACTCGACCTTCGCGCCTTCGGTGAGGCTCTTGAAGCCCTCACCGGCGATGGCGCTGAAGTGAACGAAGACGTCGTCGCCGCCGTCGGCCTGCGAGATAAACCCGTAGCCCTTCGAATCGTTGAACCACTTCACGGTTCCGGTTGCCATGTATTCCACCTCCCTGCTCCTTCACGAACGTGCAGCGGAGGCGTGATTCGCACTACCGGTACTCGCTCTTGATGATCTGTGGCGCGGAAACGGTAGCGCATCTGGGTCATGTTCTGGCTACTCGTACGCAGGGACGCCCATGTGGGCCTGTTCGGCCGCGGCCTTCACGCCTTCGCCAAACGTCGGGAAGACGTGATGGGAAGAGGCGAGGTCGTCGATCGTGACGCCGAGAGCGATAGCGACGCCGAATCCTTGGACGATGTCGCTCGCGCCCGGTGACACCACGTGCAGCCCGAGCACGCGGCGGCTCTCGCGGTCGAAGACGATCTTGTAGAGGCCGTGCTTGGCGCCGAGGTACGACGCCCTGCGCACGTGCTCGAGTGGCCGGAAGACGGTCTCGGCATCGAAGCCGCTCTCCTCAGCGGCGGTCTGGGTCAACCCGACGCTTGCGAGCTCGGGGTCGGTGAAGATCGCCGTCGGAAGGTTCGCGTAGTCGGCAGTGGGCCCCTCGCCGGGGTGGTACATGTCCTCGACCGCGATCCGCGCCTGGTATTGGGCGATAGGCGTGAACAGCGCCTGCCCATTGACGTCACCCGCGGCCCAAATCCCCGGGACGTTCGTGCGCATGCGCTCGTCCACGACGATCCCGAGCTTGTTGGTCTCGACACCCACGGCTTGCAGGTTCAGCTCCTCCACGTTCGGCCGACGCCCGGAGGCGAGGAGGAGACGATCGAACTCGACCTCCTGCTCCATGCCCACCTCGCGGGGTTCGATCATTGCGACGTGGGCTCCGCCTCGAGCCTCCAGCTTCGTGACGTAGCTGCCCAGGATGACGCGAATCCCCTCGTCGACGAGCGCCTCGCGAAGCTCCATCGCGGCGTGATGGTCGGTGTGCGGTGCGATCTCGTCGAGAGCGTCGACGATCGTCACCTCGGAGCCGAAGCGGGAGAACGTTTGGCCGAACTCGAGACCGACGGCGCCGGCGCCGCAGACGAGCAGCCGCTCCGGCAACTCCTCGAGCTCGAGCGCGGTGACGTGGTCGAGCCAGTCGACCTGATCGAGACCTTCGATCGGTGGCACGGCCGTTCGCGAGCCGGTAGCGATCAGGATCCGATCGGCGGCAAGCTCGGCGTCGCACACCCGGAGTGTGTGCGAGTCGACGAACGCCGCAGCGCCCTCGTAGCTGTCGAAACCTGCTGCGCGAAGCAGCTCGAGCCACTCCCGCTGCGGCTTCAGCAGGGCGTCCTTCCAGGCTTTGATCCGCGGGAGGTCCGCTCGGGCCGGACCGACCTCGATGCCCCTGTCGTTCGCGAGCAGGTTGACGTCGTGGGCGAGGCCCGCCGCGACGAGGTAGGCCTTCGTCGGGGTACAGGCGACGTTCGGGCAGCTGCCTCCCCAGCGCTCGCGCTCGATCAGCGCGACCTTCGCGCCGTGCTCCTTGGCGGCCATGTTGGCGGCGTCCCGCGCTGCGGAGCCGGCGCCGATCACGATCAGGTCGTAGCGGTCCATGGTCATGAATCCTCCTCGGTTCCTCGGGGCACAGTCGCTCGGGGGCCTGCGCTGTTACAAGCTCTCTCGGTCACGAGCCCCAGCATGCACCGGCGCTAGAGTCGCCGGGTGGACGACGCCGCCGTGATTGCCGCGCTGCGGGCGCGGGACGAGAAGGTCTTTGCGGAGCTGATGAGGATGTACAACGCATCACTCCTTCGGGTCGCGCTGATCTACGTCGCGACCCGGGCGGTCGCCGAGGACGTCGTCCAGGAGACCTGGATCGGCGTGCTGAACGGGATCGACCGCTTCGAGGGGCGCTCCTCGCTCAAGACCTGGATCTTCCGGATCCTGACCAACATCGCCAAGACCCGCGGGCAGCGCGAAGGGCGAACGGTTCCGTTCTCTGCGCTCGAGCGGCCGGAGGCGGTGCCCGAGGCCGCGGTCGACGCCGACAGGTTTCTGCCTCCGGATCATCCGCGCTGGCCGGGCCATTGGGCGTCCAAGCCGGAGCCCTGGCCCGAGGAGCGCTTGCTCGCCGGAGAGACGCGGGCGGTCGTCGAGCACGCGATCGAGGAATTGCCGCCCCCCCAGCGGGCGGTGATCAGCTTGCGCGACATCGAGGGGTGGAGCTCCGAGGAGACGCGTAACGCTCTGGGAGTCAGCGAGACAAATCAACGAGTGCTTCTCCACCGCGCGCGCTCGAAGGTGCGGCAGGCGCTCGAGGACTACTTCGCGGAGGCAGGGTGAGCGTAAGCATCGAACAGCTGAGTTGCCAGGAACTCGTCGAGCTGGTGACGGACTATCTCGAGGGGGTGCTGCCGGCAGGTGAGCGCGCGAGCTTCGAGCATCACATCGAAGGCGAAGGATGCAAGGGCTGCCACGAGTATGTTCACCAGATGCGTCAGACAATCGAGCTCACCGGCTCTCTGACGCCGGCTGACGTCAGTCCCGAGGCGAAGGCGGCTTTGCTCGGAGCCTTCCGGGACTGGCGAGCCGACTGACCTCTGGAGAAGCGGTCGCGCTACGATGCCGCGGCCGTGTGGCTCTACTTCATTCCGCTCTACATCCTCGGCGCGCTTGTCTTCATGCTCGCCTTCTTCACCCTGCTGGGCCGGTTCAAGGGTGGTAGGTACGCGCGGCCGTTCATGCAGGCGATCGCGAGGATTCCCGGCGTCCGCGGCCTGATGATGAAGGCGTCGCGAGCGGCGCTGGCCAAGCAGAACCCCGAAGCCGCGAGCGCGCTCGAGAAGCTCGAGCGGGCCGGGGTCACCAAGGATCCTCAGCGGGCGCAGGCCGCGCTTTCGCGGCTCAGCGCCTCAGAGCGACGCGCGTACCTCGAGGCTGCCGGGCAGGAGGGCACGCTGCCCGAGCCACAGAACCGCCAGCAGCGGCGGGCGATGGAGAAGCTCCAGCGGCAGCAGCGCCGAGGGCGCTAGCAGGGGCTGTTCCCGAACGGGGACTGTCCCCCTAACCGTTACGTACCTCGTCATTGGGACCGTCCCTTGCCAGGGACAGTCCGTGGTTACGCGTACGGCCTAACCGCGCCAACGAACCGACGCGCGTACTCGTTGAGGCTTGAGATCTTCACCACGTCGCCGGTGTGCGGCGCCTGGATGAAGAGGCCGCCGCCGATGTACATGCCTTCGTGACCCGGCACGCCGAATGCGCCTGCGTCGAAGAAAAGAAGGTCGCCGGGTTGGAGCGCCTCAGGCGGCACCGGTGTCCCCTCTTCGAACTGAGCACCGGTGAAGTGGGTGAGCGGCACACCGAGCTGCTGGTAGACGAACATGGTCAGTCCGGAGCAGTCGAAGCCGGTCAGCGGGCTCGCGCCGCCCCAACGGTAGGGAACGCCGAGGTACTGCGCGGCAATCGCGACGGCGCGTCCACCGATCCCGTTTGCGGCCGGTAGCGCGCCGGCAAGCAGAGGTTCCGTGATCACCGGCAGGCCTGCGATCGAGGGCGCCGCCCCGAAGCCGAGAGAGGCCCACGGCCCCGCCGCGGTGACGACCGTGCTTGCGAGCTGGCTACTGCTGACGTTGCCGCGCTCCCTGAGACCGACGAGGATCTGCGCGCCGCTCGGGACACCGGGATAGTCCGTCGCCACGCTGAGCCGGAGGCCGACGTAGCCGTTCTTCTTCCCGATCACGGCCTTCTGGCTGACGACCAGGTAGCTGCCGGTGTCGAGCTGGTAGAGCTCGTTTGCGCCCGCATCTCGGAGGAGGCCCTGGACGACGAGCCCCGCGATCGCGGCGCGACGTCCGTGCCGGATCGTGACGCGGTCGGCGTGGACGCGCCCGCCCAGCAGCGAGACGTCGTCGAGCTCGACCCGCGTCTCTGTCGCGACGACCCTGCCGATCGAAAGCACCGAGCCGTCACTCGGGTAAGTGAAGGAGCCGTTTCCCGCTGCCGCAAGCAGCTTGCCGTCCGCCGTCCGTACCTGTGCAGTGCCGAGAATGTCTGCCGCCGCCGTAGGTGCCCCGACGAGCGCGATCGCGACCATGGCAGCGAGGACGCGCATCCACCGGCACGATAGAGACATGCGTGCAATGGTGCTAGACCGGCCGCGCGCCCCACTAACGCCTGTGGAGTTGCCCGAACCGGCTGCCGGGCCCGGGGAGCTGCTCGTCCGGGTGCATGCCTGCGGCGTCTGCCGGACCGACCTGCACGTGTTCGACGGCGAGTTGCCGAACCCGAAGTTGCCGCTCGTGCTTGGCCACCAGATCGTCGGGACAGTCGTCGGGGAGAGCAGGCGCATCGGGATTCCCTGGCTCGGATGGACGGACAGAGAGTGCCGGTACTGCCGCACCGGGCGCGAGAACCTCTGTGACCACGCACGCTTCACCGGCTACGACGTGGACGGCGGGTACGCGGAGTACACCGTGGTCGATGAGCGCTACTCCTTGACACTCCCGGAGGGCTATTCCGCCCTCGAGGCGGCTCCCCTGCTCTGCGCCGGCCTGATCGGCTACCGGTCGCTTCGGCTGACCGGCGACGCTGAGCGCTTGGGCCTTTACGGCTTCGGCGCCTCGGCGCACATCGTCGCCCAGGTTGCCCGGCACGAGGGCCGCCGGGTCTTCGCCTTCACGCGGCCGGATGACGAGGAACGACAGGCCTTCGCCCGCCAGCTCGGCGCCGTCTGGGCAGGCGGCTCCGACGAGCTCCCGCCGGAAGAGCTCGACGCGGCGATCATCTTCGCACCGGTCGGCGAGCTCGTTCCCCTAGCGCTGCGAGCGCTTGCGAAGGGCGGCAGCGTCGTCTGCGCCGGCATTCACATGACCGACATCCCGACGTTCCCGTACGAGCTGCTCTGGGAGGAGCGGGTGCTCCGTTCGGTCGCGAACCTGACGCGTCGGGACGGTGAGGAGTTCCTCGCGCTCGCGCCCCAGGTACCCCTGCGAGCCGTCGTGGAAGCCTTCCCGCTCGAGGGTGCGAACGAGGCACTCGAGAGCATGCGGAGCGGTCGGATTCATGGCTCCGCGGTGCTCGAGGTGGCGCCGGATGAGCCCTACGAGCTGACCGGCGAGGACGAGTCGACCGCCTCGCGCAGCGAGCTCACGTAGTCGTGGAGTGCGGGAGGCCCGCCGGCTGCGACCTCGACGGCTCGTGATCCGACGACGACGC
>DATFXA010000161.1:0-2057 GCA_035258645.1 Gaiellaceae bacterium | reverse complement strand
GCCGAGCCGGGCCTCGTACGAGCTCGACGATCTCGCCGCCGAGTACGGGCTCGAGCTCCATCCCGAGCCCGAGGCCAACGAGGAGACCGCGCAGATCGTCCGCCACGCGGCAGCGACGCAGCGGCTTCGCGAGCCGCTGCTGGAGCGCGTCCGCGAGCGGGGTCACGAGCAGCTCTACCGCGAGATCGAGCTGCCGCTGACGCCCGTTCTCGTCGCGATGGAGCAGATCGGCGTCAAGATCGACACGTACCGGATGGGCGAGATCACCGCGCGCCTCGCTGACCGGGTCGAGGAGCTCGAGGCGAGGGCATACGAGCTCGCCGGCGAGGAGTTCATTCTCGGCTCGACGCAGCAGGTCGCGCGGATCCTGTTCGAGAAGCTCGAGCTGACCCCGGGCCGTAAGGGCAAGACCGGTTACTCGACGGACACGCGCGTCCTGCGGACGATCCGCGGTGAGCACGAGATCGTGCCCGTGATCGAGGAGTGGCGCGAGTACTCCAAGCTCCTTAACACGTACCTCGGGCCGCTTCCGTCGCTGCTAGGCAAGGACGGCAGGCTGCACACGACCTTCAACCAGACGGTCGCGGCGACGGGTCGTCTGTCGACCTCGAACCCAAATCTGCAGGCGATCCCGATTCGCACCGAGCTCGGCCGCGAGATCCGGTCCGCGTTCGTCGGCGAGCCCGGGTGGAAGCTGGTCTCGGCGGACTACTCCCAGATCGAGCTACGGATCCTGGCGCACGTCTCCGGCGAGCCGAAGCTTCGGGACGCGTTCGCGCGGGGCGAGGACATCCACCGGGCCACCGCGGCGGAGGTGCTCGGTGTCGATCCGGCTGAGCTGACGACGGGACAGCGCTCGATCGCGAAGATGATCAACTTCGGGATCGTCTACGGGATCTCGGCGTTCGGGCTCTCCGAGAACCTCGAGATCCCGCGGGAGGAGGCCCAGGCGTACATCGACGCGTACCTGGCGCGGTTCCCGCACGTGCAGGACTTCATCCAGCGGACGATCGAGGAGGCGCAGGAGGACGGCTACTCGACGTCGCTCTTCGGTCGGAGGCGACCGGTGCCGGAGTTGCGCGCGTCGAACCGGCAGACCCGCGGCCTGGGGGAGCGATTGGCGGTCAACTTCGTCATGCAGGGCTCGAACGCGGACATCATCAAGGTGGCGATGATCGCGATTCATCGCCGGCTGCGGGACGAAGGCCGAGCGGCACGCCTGGTGCTGCAGATTCATGACGAACTCCTACTCGAAGCGCCCGAGAACGAGGTCGCAGCAGTCAAGGAGCTCGTCCGGCAGGAGATGGTGGCCGCCTACGACCTCGACCCGCCGCTCGCGGTCGACATCGGCGTCGGCGACGACTGGAACGAAGCGAAGTCGTGACACCGACCGCAGCGTGCTTCGTTCGGGTCTGACGCTAACGAACCGCCACAACGGCCATGTCCTTCGTCACAAACGCGTGACTATTCGCCCCGGTTTAGGGTTTTCGGATGCAGGTCGCGCTGCCTGACGGCTACAACCTCAACGTCGAAGAGGTCGGCAGCGGCTTTCCGCTGATCGTTCTCCACGGCGGGCCGGGGCTCGACCACACGATGTTCAGGCCCTATCTCGACGCGCTCGGAAACGAGTACCGGCTCCTCTACGTCGACGAAAGAGGCCAGGGCCGTTCGCAGCGCGTCGACCCGACGACGCTCAGCCTCGAGGTCTTCGCCCGCGACGTCGATCTGCTCGCCGGAGCCCTGGAGCTCGACCGGTTCGCGCTCCTGGGCCACTCCTTCGGCGCGATCATTGCGACCTGGCACGCCACCGAGCTCGGCACCGCGACCGCCTACGTGATCTCCGGCGGAGGCGATTCGAGCGAAGCCTTGGATGCCGACGTCGCCGCCTCGCTGGAGGCGCTGGGTGACGACGGCCGCGCGATCGCACAGTCCTGGGAGGACGAGGCGACCGTCGAGACGGACGAGCAGCTCAGGCAACTGATGACCGACCAGCTCCCGTTCCACTTCCACGGCGAGCCACCGCCCGGTTACATGGAGGACTTCGTTCCTTCGCCTGA
>DATFXA010000160.1:0-8704 GCA_035258645.1 Gaiellaceae bacterium | reverse complement strand
TGGCGATGCGAAGGGCCGCACGCCCGTCGACAACCAGACGGTCCGCAACGTGTTCGTGGTCGGTCCCGACAAGAAGGTCAAGCTGATCCTCGTCTACCCGATGACGACGGGCCGCAACTTCGACGAGGTGCTGCGGGTGATTGACTCGCTCCAGCTCACGGCAAACCACAAGGTGTCGACGCCGGTCAACTGGAAGCAGGGCGAGGACGTGATCATCGCCGGCTCGGTCTCGAATGACGAGGCGAAGGAGCTCTTCGGCGAGTGGGAGTCACCGAAGCCGTACATCCGGATCGTCCCGCAGCCGACCGACGACTAGGCGAACGGGCTAGAGAACCCAGGCGCCGTCGCGCATGATCGGCACGGCGGCGCCTCCGGCTTCAACGCCGTCCACGTCGACCTTGGCGCTTCCGATCATCGCGTCCTGGTGAACGATTGAGCCGTTGAAGCCGAGCCGCTCGCGCTCGGCCGCGTCATCCGGCAGGTCCGGAACTGCGATCTCGTACGCGTTCCCCCAAGCGATGTGCGAAGACGCGTTCTCGTCGAGCAGGGTGTCGCCGAACATGATCCCGCTCTGGCCGATCGGCGACAAGTCGTCGACGAGCGCGATCTCGCCGAGCCTCGAGGCGCCGTCGTCGACCGCCAGCTGAGAACGGACGGCGTCCTCGTTCGTGTCAGCCGAGACCTCGACGGCTCGGCCGCCCTCGAAACGGAGGCGAAGGCCGTCGACGATCGTACCGCCGGTCATCTGAACCGGCCTCGTCATCCGCACCGTCCCCTCGACACTGTGATAGTCGGGCGTCGTGAAGACCTCCTCGGTCGGCATGTTGACGACCGGGACGGGGCCCCATGTGGTCGGAAAGACGCCGTTAAGCCAACGGTGCCCTTCGATCAACCCGACGTTGAGTTCGGTTCCCGGCCCGGTAAACCGGACCGCCATGAAGCCACGATCGTTCAGCGACGCGGCCCGTTCGCCCAGCCGGTGGACGTGGTCGCGCCAGGCCTGGACCGGGTCGTCGGCGTCCATCCGAAGGATCGGCGTCAGCGTCTCCCAGAGCCGGCCCTCGTCGGGCTCGCCGAACAGGCGCTCGGCCCACCCCCGATTGGGGCCCGGCACGACGGTCCAGTTGACGACCCGGCTCGCGATCGCGTCATGGATCTCGGGGATGTACGGCATCTGGTCGCGACCGAGGCGTTGCTGGTCGACGTCCGCGAATACGCCCGGATTGGGGTCGCCCGTGACCGAGATCCACGCGCCGCGGACCTCGATCGACTCGGTGACGACCCGCCGGAACCAGGCCGGGATGAACTCGATCGAGTCGTCAGGCGCGTGACGGATCCGCGAGGCCTTGACCGTGCCGTCCCAGTAGACGGGGCTGACGTAGCGGGCGCCGGAGGAATACGCCTCCTCGGCGATCGCGCGTACGAGCGGCGCCTGCACGGGATCCCAGGCCGCGATGACGAGGTCCTGCCCGGGTTGAAGGTCCGCGCCCACGTGGACGGCAAGCTCGGCGAGCAGCTTCGGATAGTCCGGCACGGGTGCGGAACCTAACGCAGCAGCTCGAGCAGACGTTCTGCGTACCGTGGGGCCGTCGGCTCGTCTTCGTGCTTGAAGAAGCAATAGAGCCGCGTGCCGGCGTCGAGCAGCGGCCGGAGGCGGTTCGCCCAAGCAACCAGCGCCTCGTCGTCGTACGGCGGCTCGCGCAGCCGCACGTAACGGAACGGCGCGTCGCCGTCGAGCGCGTCGACGCGCACGGGCACGTCCGCTCGGTCCCACGATTCGTGGCGGAAGTCGTACGCGACCTCGAGCTCGGGCGGCAACGAGCCCTGCAAGAACGTGAGCAGGCCGTCGTCGCGCTTGCTCTGGATGACCACGCGGAGCGGCCCGAGCCTGTCGCCGAGCAAACGGACGCGCTCGACGAAGGTTCCCACGCGGTCGAGGCGAGTCACCGGCATCTTCACCGCGAAGCGGAATCCGTCCGGCGTCTGCTCGGCCCAGCGGGTGAATTGCTCCTCTGCCGGCAGCCGGTAGCCGGTCGTGTTCAGCTCGACCGTGTCGAAGCGCGCGGCATACAGCGAGAGGAAGTTCTTGGGATCAGCGTCCGGGGGGTAGAAGCCGCCCCGCCAGGACGGGTAGGAAAAGCCCGAGGTGCCGACATATGCCCCGGATACACTCGCCGACGTGGCAACCATGGCTGAAGTGATAACCGAGAACACGATTCCCGTCCTCGATCACGGCTTCGTCCGGCTCGACGACTCGATGGCCGGCGACCTTTCGGTCGTCAACGGCGCGCGCGTCAGCTTTGCCCGCCACAAGGCGGAGATGGACGAAGCGGACGAGGGGTTGATCCGTTTCTTGATGCGGGATCGCCACGGAACGCCGTTCGAGCACAACGCCTTTCGCTTCCATGTTCGCGCGCCGCTGTTCGTCGCGCGCGAATGGTTCCGCCACCGCGTCGGCTCCTTCAACGAATTCTCGATGCGATACGCGAAGGCAAGCGATGAGTTCTACGTTCCCGAGCCCGAGGACGTGCGGTCGCAAGTCGGCAAGCCCGGCGCCTACTCGTTCGAGCCGGTCGAGCCCGAGCTCGCCGAGCAGACGCGGGACGAGCTACAGAGGGTCTACGACGCCGCCCACGAGACCTACACCCGGCTCGTCGAGCAAGGGGTGGCCCGAGAGCTCGCACGGCTGGTCATGCCGATGGGCGCCTACACGGAGTTCTACTGGACGGTCAACGCTCGCTCCCTGATGAATTTCGTCTCGCTGCGTGCGGCCGAGAGCGCGCAGCGTGAGATCCGGCGTTACGCCGAAGCCTGCGAGCGTTTCCTTGCCGAGAAGATGCCGGTCACGCACTCGGCCTTCGTCGACAGCGGCCGCGTCGCGCCCTAGCCCTCCTCCTACGTCGTCAGAACCGTCGGCCCCTCGGCGTTGTGCCCGAAGAGCTGCTTGGTCACGATCCAGCCGTCGTCCTTCTGGAAGGTGTACGGGGCAGTTAGCCGCACCTTGACGGTCGAGTTGCCGCCGCCGGCGAAGGTGCCGCACGTCCACCTGTGCTTGCCGCGGGTGAGGAACATCTCGTAGTAGCCCTGTTGGAGTTTCGGCAGCCCCTTCACCTCGACGCGCAGCGGCCAGTTGCCATGGGAGTCGCGGTTCCCGATCTTGATCTCGCCTGAGGCGGCGAGCCCCGCGGTTCCGTGCATCGCCACCGTGTACTGGCTCGAGAAACCGTCGTGCCGGAAGCCGATGGTGTAACCGCCGACGAAGGCGATCAACGCAATCGCGGCCGCGAGTGCCAGGGCGGCGCCGGTCCGGCGGCGAGGCAACAGCTGGTAGACGTTCTCCTCCAGGCGGTCGGGCTTCTTGCCAAGGCTCGGCTCCTCCAGCTCAGGCGGAAGCTCCGGCATCGGGCCGGCCGCGAGCAGCAGGTCGTGAGCGCGGTGCAGGCGCTCCCGCTCCTCGGCGGACACCTCCTCGCCGACGATCTCGTTGAAGTCGGGCTCGCGGGTCAATGAAGCTCCTCGAGTGCGTCGGCGAGCCGGCTCAAGGCGCTGCGGGTTCTGGTCTTGACGGTGCCTAGGGGAATGTTCAAGAAATCGGCGATCTCGGACTGGGAGAGACCGCTCCAGTATGCGAGCTCGAGCAGAGGGCGCTCATGCTCCGGCAGGTCCTGCATCGCCCGGTGCACGCGCCAGGCGACCCACGAGCGCTCAGCCTCGTCGGCAGGGCCGGGCTCGGAAGAGGGTTCGTCGGGAACCTCGGTCGGCGTTTCCGTTCGCGCCCTGGCGCGATCGACGATTGCGTTTCTCGCGACGGCGTACAGCCAGGGAGCGCCTGCGCCCCGCTCCGCGCGGTAGCTCGAGGCGGATCGCCAGACCGACGTGAACGTCTCCTGGGTCGCGTCTTCGGCGCGGCCCCGATCGCCGAGCCGTCGAAGCGCCAGCGCAAAAACCGGTCGGACGAAACGGCGGTAGAGGACATCGAACGCCTCGCGGTCGCCGACGGCGATGCGCTGCAGCAATTCGCCGTCGGTGCATGCCTCGGCCGACGCCGGACGATCGCGGCGCTCAGCTCGCTGGGCAGGAAGATCGAGGGCAAGCTCCATCTCCTTGTCTCTACGGGCGTTCATGCTGCTCCGGATTGCAGCAGACGGCCGCCGTCGACGACGAGTGAGGTGCCTGTGACGAACCCTGCGCGGGCCAGAAAGACGACGGCCTCGGCGACGTCGTCGGGCGAGCCGATGCGCCCCAGGAGGGTCTCCGCCGCGCGCCGGTCGGTCTGCTCGGGTTCCACCGCGACCGGACCGGGGGCGACGCCGCACACCCGCACCTCGGGTGCGAGCGCCCGCGCGAAGACCCGCGTCAGCATCGCCTGCGCGGCCTTGGCCGCGGAATGCGCGGCGAATGAGGGCCAGGGTTGATACGCGGCGACGTCCTCGATCATCACGACCGTTCCACCCGACTCGCGTAGGTGTGGCGCCGCCGCCTGGGTGACGAAAAAGCTGCCTTTGGCCGTCGCGCCGAAGGCGAGGTCCCAGTCCTCCTCGGTCAGATCCAGAACATCTTTCGGCACAAAACCCTCTGATGCGCCGTTTACGAGCAGGTCGAGGCCGCCGAGGTCGGTCACAGCCCGTTCAATGAGGGAACGGGCCACCTCCGGGCGCGAAACGTCTCCGTCTGCCCGCCCGGCAGCGAGTACCGACCAACCGTCGAGTTCCAGGCGTTTTGCGATCGCCACCCCCAACCTGCCGGTGCCACCCGTCACGACCGCCCGCATCTCTCAGTCATACCACGGGGTAAACAGGGCGTAAATTGATCGCCTAATTTCGGCCGAGAAGGGGCATCGTTAGGCCTACAAGGCAAAGGAGGCTTCCCACGATGAAAAGGCTGATCTCGATTGCGACCCTGTTGGCGTTTTGTGCCGCGCCGGCAGCAGCTGCGCCGGCGACGCTGACGCTCAAGGCTTCGCCCACGGTGGTCGCGTATGGAGGCTCGACGGCTCTTTCAGGCGTTCTTTCGACGCTGAAGAGCGGCCAGCGGGTCGACATCTTGGGTCAGGACTGCGGCCAAGGTGCGTTCAAGAAGGTCACGACCGTTACGACGACGGCAGGAGGCGCTTTCACCTACGCCGCCAAGCCAAGCATGAACACGACCTACCAGGCCAAGCAGAAGAACGTCGTGAGCCCGAACGCCTCGGTGCAAGCTGCGCCGGTGCTCACGTTGAGGAAGCTTGCCAAGAACAAGTTCAGCGCCTCGGTGACGGGGGCTCAGACGTTCGTCGGCAAGTTCGTCGTCTTCCAGCGACTTCGAATTTCGAAGTGGGTCAGCCTCAAGCACGTGACGCTGACGACGCTGACCCAGGGAACGAAGCCGACCGAAGTCACCTCGGCGGCGTTCACCATCAGGCTGCCGACCAAGCTGAAGATTCGCGCGGTGCTCCCTGCGGCTCAGGCCGGGACCTGTTACCTCCCGACGAAGAGCAAGGTCATCCGCAGCTAGAAGCCTACGAGCCGCCGGGGCATATGGCCCCGGCGGCTCCCCTGCTCAGCCGGTCTTGATGTGCTCCTTGCGCGTCGCCTCGTGGAACCGCTCGGCGACGGCCTCCCAGTTGACGACGTTCCACCAGGCCTCGAGGTACTCGGGCCGGCGGTTCTGGTACGTGAGGTAGTACGCGTGCTCCCAGACGTCGATGCCGAGGATCGGCTCGTCCGACTGGATGATCGGCGAGTCCTGGTTCGGCGTCGAATAGACCGAGAGACCGGTGCCGTCGTAGACGAGCCAGCTCCAGCCTGAGCCGAAGCGGTTGACGCCGCCGTCGTTCATCGCCTGCTTCAGCTCGTCCAGGCTCCCGAAGACGTCGTTGATCGCGTCCGCGAGCTGTCCTTCGGGCTCGCCACCGGTGTTCGGGCCCATGATCTCCCAGAACAGCGAGTGGTTCGCGTGCCCGCCTGCGTTGTTGCGGACGACGGTTCGAATGGCCTCGGGGAGCTCGTCCAGCAGTGCGAGAACGTGCTCGACCGGGCTGTCCTCGTACTCGGTTCCCTTGAGTGCTGCGTTTGCCTTGTCCACGTAAGCCTGGTGGTGCTTGTCGTGGTGCAGGTGCATCGTCTGCTCGTCGATATACGGCTCGAGCGCCGCGTAGTCGTACGGCAGCGGAGGAACCTCGAATGGCATACGTCTTCCTCCTTCCTCTCGACTAGAAGCGAGGCTACAGCCTTCGAGCCAGGCGGGAAAGCCGAGGCGGCTATGCTCGCGCGCGTCCGGAAACGAAAGGAGCCGACGTGGCGACGCTGGCCTTCAACCACGAGGAGATCATCCCCCGGCAGCTGAAGCCGGAGCTGCTGGAGCTCGACGGCATCTCGCGCGAGAGCGTCGAGGCCCATTACAAGCTCATCGGCGCGCACGCTCACGCCTGCTCACTCCTGCTGGCGAAGCCGCTCTTAGAGAGCCTCCGTCAGCTTGTCGATGTCGTCGACTCCGCTCATCGAGGGCCGAAGCAGGCTGTGCGAGTCGTCGACTTCTGCGCGGCGGTAGTACAAGAAGCCGATATTGCGCTCGACAAGCTTGCGCGTCCGCACATACCGCCTGTGCCCACGCCAGGGGAGATCGAACGGGTCGGCACCGAGCGGCGAGGTCGAGACGACGCCGTAGTGGCCGGCTGACTCGCGCCAGGAGAAGACGCTGTCTCGAAACTCAGCGCCGCCGTACATCTCGAAGTCGGTGATCCCGATGATCGCGGCCCGGCCCTGGACTCGGTAGGCCTGGCCCAAGAGCCGTATCAGCTGGTCTCCAACGAGGCTTCTCTTCTTCGCGTCGAGCGTCCAGCGCGGCAGCGCGATATCGGGCAGGAGAGCGACTCGTGTGCGGTAGCGAGCGGCCAGCTCGGCGGCGAGCCGGGTCAGGTCGACCCGCCGGGGTTCTCCGAGCGGAACCAGCCAGACCCCCGAGGTTTCGGTGAGGAGCGGCCGCGTGAAGACGTGCTTGGAGGCGGCGTCGCTCGGCGTCGGGTAGCGGTTCCCCGGCTCCGCTTTGTTGATGGCGATGATGAACAAGACGCCGATCGCGGCGACAACGAGCACGGGAGCAGCGCGCAGCGCTCGGCGAGCTGGCTCGCGTTCTACTCGGAGGCGTTCATCGGCTAGTTCCCATCCGATCTCAGCGAGCTTCTGTGGTTGGCCCGGCCGGTCGGAGTTGACCGCATAGACGAAGCCGCCCGCGGCGACCATGCCGACGAGAAAGAGCCAAATAAAGCGCCCCGGCAGCAGACCCGTGGCAACACCGACCAGCACCAGCAAGCAGAGGACGCATCCCAAGAGACCGATCAGGGCCAGCGGGACGGCCCAGCGAGAAGGTTGCCGTGGAGGGCCGGGGTGGAACCCAGCGGGTCGGAGCCAAGAGTCGGGAAAGCTGCTGAGGTCGACGGCCGGGTTCACTGCTTGCAGGCGTGTCACGAAGCCGCGGAGATCCGAAATCGAGCTACGCAGCCCCATGCGTCCGCCGCGGTATCGGACGGTGTAGGACTCCCCGCTTTCATCGTCGTTGCTGTACTTGACGGCAGTGATCTCGTGCACGTGCAGACGGATCACGCGCCGACCCGTCACGAACTCACACGTTCCGTCGTCGCTCAGGCGGATCTCGAAACAGCTCCGCCGCGAGTGGTCGTAGAAGCACCACGCAAAGACGGAACCCATGAACAGCCCGAAGAAAATCCCTCCCGCGTCGTCGCCAGTGAACCCATGACGAAGACCGTGGGCGATCCCGAAGACGAGCGGAAGCATGAAGACTGCAATGAACGCAGACCCGACCAGCTCTCCGACCCGATTCCTCTGGACGGGCCGCTCTCGATAGACGTGAACCATCGTGTGCGCCTCTCACCGATCATCGACGGAGATTCCTGTGGCCTTGAGGCGGAGGGCTGTGTGCTCCTGGCGAGGAGGTCTACCCGCGCCGAGAACAACCGGCGCGGGAGAAGGCCAACCGAGACCACGAGAGAGCAGGTGGGCTACCAACTGGGCTACCAAAGGCCCCCGTTGTAGGCTCCCCGGCCATGAACACACTCGCCTTCAACCACCAAGAAATAGCTCCACGACTACTAAAACCGGCCCTGTTGGAGCTGGACGGAATCTCGCGCGAGAGCGTCGAGGCTCACTACAAGCTCTACGAGGGGTACGTGAACAAGCGGAACGAGATCCTGGAGAAGCTCGCCTCGGTCGATCTCGCCTCAGCGAACCAGGTCTACTCCGAGCTCCGCGCGCTCAAGGTCGAGCTCTCCTTCGCGATCGGCGGGATCAAGAACCACGAGATCTACTTCGAGCACCTCGGGGGTAGCGGGGGCGCTCCGGACGGCCCCGTCGGCAGGCTGATCTCGCGCGACTTCGGGTCTGTGGAGGAGTGGGCCCGCGACTTGAAGGCAAGCGGGATGGCCGGACGTGGCTGGGCCTGGACCGCCTACGACTGGGACGAGGGCCGCCTCTTCAACTACGTCGGTGACGCACAGAACACGTATCCGATCTGGAACGCGACCCCACTCGTCGCGCTCGACGTCTACGAGCACGCGTACTTCATCGACTTCCAGACAGACCGCGGCGCGTACATCGACGCGTTCTTCGCGAACCTCGACTGGGCCGTGGTCAACGACTGGGTCAACCGGTACCAGATTCAGGCGTAGAGCCATTCGCGCAGCTCGGTGTGACGCGCGAGTGCCTCGCCG
>DATFXA010000159.1:0-4718 GCA_035258645.1 Gaiellaceae bacterium | reverse complement strand
GTGGAATCCATCAGGCACGCCTCGTAGAACGAGGGGTCCTTGTCGTAGACATGCTTGTAGGAGTTCAGGAACTCGCTGCCGACCATGCGCTCGAGATACGGATCCTCCGCCCATTCCGAAAAATACTCGAGGTCCTCGGGCCGCAGCGTTCGGAGATAGACCCGCGTGCCCCGCGAAACCACACCCGTGCAACGCGCCCTTCTCGCGTCGGGCTTCCGCGACACCGCCGGCAGCTCTTCCACGGCGATCATTCCCCTGTTCGGTCCCGTTGCCTCACTCGAACACGAGCTCGAGCCGCACGGTCGGATCGCCGAGGGCCCGCTCGTCGGGTCGCACCGGCACCGGCCGCCCGCGACCGTTCTTGTAGACCGCGACGAAGTGCAGCGTGAACGGCAGCCGGAACGTGCCGGTGACCCCCGCGGTCGAGGGCAGTGGGAATCCCGGGAGCACCGAGGTCGTCTCGAACGTGCTCCCGGGCAGGATCGCGATGATATGCCCCTCCTTCTCGGCCACCTGGATCGTGCCCTTGAAGGTGCCGTTCATGATGACGAGCTCCTGAGCGTCGGTGAGGTTGGTGGCGTCGCTGTTGACGACGATCCAGAAGTTCCCGCTGATCTCGCCGCTGGGGGCACCGTCGTCAGGTCGATCTGGCTCTGCCCGATCGCGACGACGGCGCCGCGGGGGTCAATCCGCACGTGGACGCCGGCCGCCTTGTAGACGGCTTTCGCGTAGGCCTGCAGTCCTTGGGGACACAGCGCCGAGCCGCGCCGTGCCGACCCCTCGAGCGAGGACGTTGCGATGCGGAGGCCCGCGTCGGTGATCACCGCGTGCTCGGTCAGCTCGTACAGCACGGCGTCCGGCCCGGAATCGTCGCCGCTCCGGTGCGTGGCCCCGCTCGTCCCCAGCGCAGGGCCCAGCAGAGTCATCGCCGTCGCCAGCACCACCGAGCGCACGCGCGTCCACATCGCACGGTTCTCCTTCGTCATGGGATCCGGGGCAGCCCCCGGGACCGGCGACCGATCGTCGACCGAACCATACTCATTTCGAGCGACACCAGGCCAGACGGCTCAGGCCCGACAGGAACGTCTGGCGGGCCTCGAGCACTTCGAAGCCGGCGCGCCCGAGGGTCTCGTGGAACTCGGGCACGCTCAGGTAGCGATGCTCGGTCTCCCGGAAGAACTCGAACGTCATCGTGGGCAAGAGCCAGCGCAGTGATCGAAACGCCGCGCCGATCCCCTCCGCAGCGCGCACCTCGCGGAACGTCTGAAGCCCGGCCGGGCGCTCGTACGTCAGGAAGATCGCATAGCCGCCCGGCTTCAGGGCCCGGCGGCACGCGTCGAGGAGCGCGGTCGGATCCGGGTGCCAGTACAGCGTGTGCATGCTCACGAGTACGTCAAAGTTGCCGGCGCCCGGCACGTTGTCACGCGCGATATCGAAGTGCTGGAAGGTCAGATTGGACCAGCGCGGTGAGCTCTTCTCGCGCGCGATCTCCACCAGATGCTTCACGCCGTCGATGCCGACGACGGAGTAGCCCTCCTGGGCCAGCCGGAGGCTCACGTTGCCGATCCCACACGCCACGTCCAGCACGCGGGTCGCCCGCGGAGTGGTCGCGTCGGGTACCGAGCGAGCCACGAACGCGACGATCTCCTCGAGCATCGCCTCGTAGGGCGGGAAATGCGTCACCACGGCGTCGTAGGTCACGCCGTACGTGACGGCAATCATGTGCTCGAGCGTTTCCCGAAAGGGCATACGATCTCCCGCCGTCGCCGTCGTCACCAGGGGCTCGCCGCCGCCAAGGGGTTGCCGTTGATGTCGCACGATATTTCCTCGGCTCACGTCGCGCTCAGACGTTCCTTTCGCGCCCACACCAAAAGGCTCGACTCTCCGAGAAACGTGCGCCGCATGGCCAGGACCGAGAACCCGGACCGGCGCACCCGGGCGGCAAACGTGTCTTCGTCCCAGTAGTGCGGGCCCACCCGCCGGCGCGCCGCCTCGAAGATCGAATTAGGCAGCACCCATAAGAGGCCGTGAAGCGCGGCGCCCAAACCGTCGCGCCGGGCGAGCTCGCGCAGGGTCGACCATCGGCCGATCTGTCGCGTGTGGTTCACGAACACTGCGTGTCCGCCGGGCTTGAGCACGCGGTAGGCCTCGCGCAACAGCTGGTCCGGCGCCGGGTGAGCGTAGAGCGAGTGGATGCTGACGACCTGATCAAAGGTCTCGTCGCGGAACGTGTTGCCGCGCGTGAGCTCGCCGCGCCGAAAGGCCAGATTGGACAGGTGGCGCGACCGCCGCTTTTCCTTCGCGGCCTCGACCAGCGCGGCGTAGGCGTCGAGCCCGGTGACACTGAAGCCGGCCTCGGCTAGCGCGCAGGTGAAGTTGCCGGGGCCGCAGCCCACCTCGAGCACCCGCACGTCGCGCCGCTCGACCCGCGCAGGGACCGCGGCTTCGACCAAGTCGCGGACCTCCGCCTGGAGTCGCTGATAGTGGCTGAAGCGCGGATAGACATAGTCGTAGACCACGCCGTAGCCGACCGAGAGCATGCGATCGAGCCAGCCGCGCACCTCGTCCGCCGCCGCTTTCATCATGGTTCCCGCCGCCTCCGCCGTCAGGGTCGCGGGCGCACTCGGCTGCACCCCGCGGGCTCCTAGGCTTTGCTCGCGAGGACCTTGTCGACGGCCCCTCGGAGCTCGGACGGGGTGAAGGGTTTCAACAGGATGTAGTCGAACCCGAGACGGGTCGCTTCGTTGATGATGTCGGGGGTGCCATGGGCGGTCATCAGCATGCACGCCATGCCCGGGCGAATCCGGTGCGCCTGCTCGAGCACCTCGAACCCGTTCATGCCGGGCATCTTGTAATCGACGACCAGCAGATCGAACGGCTCCTTGCGGCAGAGGTCGAGCGCCGTCTCGCCTCGGTTCGCGGCCCTGATCGCGTATCCCAGCGCCTGCAGGACGTTGACGCAGAGAATAACTACGGGCCCGGCGTCGTCGACGACGAGGATCTTCGGCCGCGAGGACTCGGTCAATGGACCCCTACCATCGGCGGGATCGGCGGCCCGATCGCCGGCGATTGTAGATCGAGATGATGGCTGATCTGCTCCAAGCGCGCCAGCGGGATCGTCAGAAACGCGTCGGCGGCGGTCGGATCGAACTGCGTCCCGGCGCCGCGCCCGATCTCTTCGAGCGCCGCCGGCAGCGGCCGCTTGCCACGGTACGGGCGGTCCGACGTCATCGCGTCGAACGCGTCGGCCACAGTGACGACTCGCGCAATCAAGGGGATGTCGTCGCCCTTGAGGCCGTCCGGATAGCCCTTGCCGTCGTACCGCTCGTGATGATGCCGCACCGCCTTGGCCTCGCACGAGAGGAACTTCAGCGGCTTGAGGATCTTGTCGCCGACCACCGGATGGGTGCGGATCAGCTCGAACTCCTCTTCCGTGAGCTGGCGCGGCTTGCGCAGGATGTTGTCCATGATCACGAGCTTGCCGAGGTCGTGCAGCATCCCGGCCCGACTCATCATGATCACGTCGGCCGGCGCGACGCCCATGACCGTGGCCAACTCGCCCGAGTACAAGGACACCCGCGCCGAGTGGCCCTTCAGGTACGGATCCTTCGACTCGAGCGCGATGACGAAGGAGGAGATGGTGTCGATCAGGTTCTTTTCGAGGTTTTCGCGCAGGAGCAGCTTCTGTAGGGCCACCGCCGTGGTCTGCGCGTAGCCGAGCAGCAGAGCCTTCTCGTCCGGCAGAAAGCCGCCGTGCTCGGCGCTCCGTCCGATGCAGAGGATCCCCATCGCGTCGCCAACGCCGGGGACCATCGCGGCGAGGGCCTCGAAGCCGTGCTCCCGCTTGGTGAGCATGACCGTGTCGCGGCCATCGGTCTTGACGACGTCGCCGAAGGAGGCCTGCAGGAGCGTCAAGATCTGGCCGACCATCGACGGCTCGCCCTTGCGGTTGGCATTGAACTGGCCGCCCTGGTCGCGCAGCAGCATGAGTGCCCCGTCGCAACGCAGGCTCTGCATCGTGTACTCGATGACCTTCTCGGCGAAGACGCTCGGCTCGAGGCCCTGCAGGGCCACTTCGCCAATCCGCGAGATCGCCTCGACGCCGCCCTGACGGCGCGCGAGCTCTTCCGTGAGCCCTGCGGGGTAGGTGACGTTGCCGTTGCCGTCAGCGCGGTCGCGTCGGAGACGGCGGATGAGTTCCTTCACTTCGGTGACCGAGAAGGGCTTCGGGAGGTAGTCGTAGGCGCCGTGCCGCAGGCCGAAGACCGCGGAGTTGACCGAAGGCACCCCAGTGATCAGTACCACGGGCGTTCCCGGCTGCTTGCCCTTGACCGCACGGAGCAGGTCGAGGCCGCTCAGGCCGGGCATCTTGATGTCGGATACCACGAGGTCGTAAGGATCGTCGCTCAGCTGCTCGAGGGCCTGCTCGGCGGTCGACGCCGTCGTGATCTGGCATCCGTTCGACGAGAACGCCGACGCCAGGAACCGCAGCACCGAGGCATTGTCGTCGACCAGCAGAACGCGGAGCCGCTCAGCCGGCGCGTTGACGGGAATCTGAGTCTCGCCGTCCATCGTGGTCGTCAAGTGAACTCCTGTTTACTTGTTCGCGCCGAGCTGACTGAGGAATTCCAGCCACTGGCGCGACAGACCGTCCTTCGGGAAGCTCAGCGACTCGAGCTCTGGACGGTCGTCGACTTCGAGCCCAACCTTGCTCGCGG
>DATFXA010000158.1:0-5269 GCA_035258645.1 Gaiellaceae bacterium | reverse complement strand
GCGACCTTCTGCTGCATCCCGCGCGAGAGATGCTCCATGCCTTCGTGGCGACGGCGGACCGGGAAGCCAACCCGTTCGAGGATTTCCGGGATGCGCTCCCTCGTCTCGGCAGCCGTCATCCCGTAGAACCGCGCCGCGTAGCTGAGGTTCTCCTCTGACGACATCTTCTTGAAGAACGAGGCCTCGACCGACACGCGGTTGACCAGGCGCTGAACGGCGCGCTGTTCGGCAAAGACGTCGTGGCCGAAGATGTGCGCGCTGCCGCCATCGGGAAGCAGCAGAGTCGAGAGCAGCCGGACCAGCGTCGACTTGCCCGACCCGTTCTGACCCAAGATCGCGACGCACTCGCCCCGCTCCATCGAGAAGCTGACGCCCTCCAGCGCCGCCACGCGCCGCCTGCGCTTCCGCAGGCCGGAACGGTCCGCGTCGCGGCGGAGGAACTCCTTACGCAGGTTGTTGACTTCTACGGCAAACATGCTGCTCCAAGATCGGGGGACACGAAGAAGGCGCACCGATCCCGGAGGCGGTGCGCGCGGAGACCGGTGTCAGCCCACGGGCAGCATTTGCGGCCACGATACCGATGAGTTCTCGTCGGCACAAGTCCTCGATCGAGGTCCGAGGGCACCAACTATTCGCGGTGGGATCCGTCAGAAGAAGACCGGCATGAACGCGCTAACCCCGCACCTGGCACTGCTGAGCGTCCTCACGACAGGGGTCGGCGCCGCGATGATCCGGATGGCGATCGGGCGCGGCCTGCTGACGGCGCGGCAGGAAAAACGGCGTTGCCCGTCGTGCGGGCGTTTGATCCGCGCAGCCGTCTGCAGCGCCTGCACGACCTCCTAGACGCCGTCCGTTCCGTCGGCTAAGTTCTGAACAGGTGCTCGCCGTCGAAGGCGGCCGCCGAGGCAATGAGGCCTCAGGACTCGTGGAGTCCTGGGCCTTTTTTTGTTGGTCCGAGACAGAGGAGGAACCATATGAAGTTCAAGCTCGAGTACGTCTGGCTCGACGGTTACGAGCCCGTTCCGAACTTGCGCAGCAAGACGAAGATCGTCGACTTCGAGACGGAGCCGACTCTCGACGAGCTGCCTCTGTGGAACTTCGACGGCAGCTCGACACGACAGGCGGACGGCTCGAGCTCGGACTGCTTCCTCAAGCCCGTCGCGCTCTTTCTCGACCCTGCGCGTAACCACGCGCGCCTCGTCATGTGCGAGGTGATGCTGCCGGACGGAACCCCCCACCCGTCGAACAGCCGCGCCACGATCGCAGACGACCCCGACGCCTGGTTCGGCTTCGAACAGGAGTACTTCCTCTACCACGACGGATCGCCGCTCGGGTTCCCGAAGGCGGGCTTTCCCGCACCGCAAGGCGAGTACTACACCGGTGTCGGCTACAAGAACGTCGGCGACGTCGCACGTGAGATCGTCGACGAGCACATCGACCTCTGCGTCGCGGCCGGCATCGGAATCGAGGGTGTCAACGCCGAAGTCGCGAAGGGACAATGGGAATTCCAGATCTTCGGGAAGGGCGCCAAGCGTTCCGCCGACGAGCTCTGGATCGCGCGCTACTTGATGCTCCGCCTCTGCGAGCGGTATGGGGTGGATGTCAACTTCCATCCGAAGCCGCTCGGCGCCGACGTCGACTGGAACGGCTCTGGACTGCACACGAACTTCTCGACGAAGCGCATGCGCGAGGTCGGCGGGGAGGAGTACTTCGCGGCCCTGATGGGCGCATTCTCGGAGGCGCGTGCCGCGCACATCGCCTGCTACGGCCCCGACAACGCCCTGCGCCTGACCGGGCTGCACGAGACCGCCGCGATCGACGACTTCACGTATGGCGTCGCCGATCGCGGCGCGTCGGTCCGCATCCCCCACAGCTTCGTCGAGAGCGGCCACCGCGGCTATCTCGAGGATCGCAGGCCGAACTCGATGGCCGATCCCTACCGCATCACGGGCCGGATTCTCCAGACGGTCAATTCGATCACGGCGCAGGCGCTGATCGAGGACGCGTTCGCGGCGTAGCCAGACGAGATCGCGCGGACGGGTGCTAGCCACGAGAGCCGACGTTCGAGACCTCCGGCCGGGCGACTGGCCGGAGGTCTCGCGGATCTACGCCGAGGGAATGGCGACGCGAAACGCGACCTTCGAGACGGAGGTGCCTAGCTGGGAGGCATGGAATGCGGCTCACCCGGCCGGCCAGCGTTTCGTCGCCGTCGCAGAAGGTTCGGTCGTCGGCTGGATCACGGCGACTCCCGTGTCGAGCCGTTGTTGTTACGCCGGGGTCGCGGAGATCAGCGCGTACGTCACCGAGCAAGCCCGCGGGCAGGGCATCGGGTCGGTCCTGCTCGAAAAGCTGATCGAGAGCACCGAGGACTCCGGCATCTGGACGCTCGAGACGGGCGTCTTTCCCGAGAACGAGCACAGCCTTGCACTCCTGAAGCGATTCGGCTTCCGAGAGGTCGGAGTGCGCGAGCGCATCGGACAACTCGACGGCGTCTGGCGAGACGTCGTCCTCTTGGAGAGAAGGAGCGATCGATGATCAAGGTCGAGGCGGTTGTAATCCGCGAACGCGTCGAGACGGTGATCGACGCCGTCGAGGACGAGACAGGACACGTTGGCGTCACCGTCGTCGAGGCGATCGGCCACGGGCGCCAGCGGGGCGTGACTCACGAATACAGGGGGCGGGTGTTCGAGTCGCGCTTTCTCCCCAAGGCGCTGCTCACGTTCGTCGTCGAGGACGAGATCGCGCCGACCGTCGTCGAGGCGATCGCAGACTCAGCCCGCAGCGGCAACGAGTCAGGCGACGGCCTCGTCTGGACGAGCCGCGTCGAGAACGTCACCCATACCCGCACCGGCCGGGCGCTCGAGACCGTGGAGACACGATGAGCAATTCGAATCTCCTGATCGCGGCCAACACGATCTGGGTCGTCGTCGCGGCAGTGCTGGTCATGTTCATGCAGGCCGGCTTCGCCTTCCTCGAGGCGGGCCTGACGCGGATGAAGAACGCCGCGCACATCGCCGGCAAGAACGTTCTCATCTTCGGGATCTGCTCGCTCGTCTACTGGCTCGTCGGCTTCGGGATCGCATTCGGCGACGGCAACGGCGTCATCGGCACGCATGGCTTCGCGCCCTCGGCGGACGCGATGCTTGCGGTCGGGAAGGCTCCGTATAGCTTCTTCGCAACGATCCCCGGAGCAAGCGCGTACCTCTTCGAGGTCGTCTTTGCGGGTGTCTCGCTCGCGATCGTCTGGGGCGCGATGGCCGAGCGAGCGAAACTCTGGGTCTATTTCGTCTTCGGCGTCGCGTTCACGCTCATCTACTCGGTCACGTCGCACTGGATCTGGCATTCGGGCGGCTGGCTGTTCGGCCTCGGGATGCAGGACTTTGCCGGCTCGACCGTCGTCCACTACCAGGGTGCGCTGGCCGCGCTCGCCGGAGCGATCCTGCTCGGCCCGCGAATCGGCAAGTTCGGCCACGACGGGCGCGCGAACCCGATCCCCGGACACAACATGCCGTACGCCGTCCTCGGGACGCTGATCCTCTGGTTCGGGTGGTTCGGCTTCAACCCGGGCTCGACGCTCGCGGTCGTCACCGGCCACCACATCGGCTACTTCGGCTACGTCGCGCTGACGACGAACGTCGCAGCTGCGGCCGGCGCGCTCGGCGGGATCATCAGCGCCTGGATTCTGCTCAAGAAACCCGACGTCTCGATGATGCTGAACGGCGTCATCGCGGCTCTGGTCGCGATCACTGCTGCGTCCGGGTTCGTAGCGCCGTGGGCGGCGATCGTGATCGGCTTCGTCGCCGCGGCGATCGCCGTCGTTGCCGTCCCGCTGGTCGAGCGCATCGGCATCGATGACCCGATCGGGGCCGTCGCCGTGCACGGGCTCGCGGGCGTCTGGGGGACCCTCGCGACGGGGCTCTTCGCCGTTCCGGCGCTGGCCGCGAACCTCGCGACGGGCCGAGGCGGCCTGATCTACACGGGCTCCTTCCATCAGCTCGGGGTCCAGGCGCTCGGCCTCGTCGCCGTCGGCGCCTTCACCTTTACCGCCTCGTTCGGCTGCCTCTGGACGCTCAAGTGGCTCTGGGGCATTCGCGTCGAGGAGCACGTCGAGACCGCCGGCCTGGACGTCTCCGAGCACGGAATGTGGGGCTACCCCGAGTTCTACATCCCCGTCCCCGGCGGCTATGGCACCGAGTCGCACGGGCATCTCGGCGCCGCGCACATCCATCACCCTGCGCCGACACGCGAGCCGGCGCCCGTCACGGCTCAACCTGCTGAGGAGGCCGCATGAACGAAAAGCCGAAATGCGAGTGCGAAAGACCGATCCTGCGCGAGCACGCCGAGCAGAAGGGCGTCTCCGAGAGCTATTGCGACCGCTGCAAGCGCCCGATCGGCCTCCGGACAGCCGTTGTACGCCCTGGCTAGGAAATGTGGCCGCCCGGTGAACGACTGGTGACGACCTCGTCTCGTAGCTGGCACTCCTTCCGCAGATCGAAGTAGCTTCGGGGCGTGGTCGAGCTCGCCCTGGTCGAGTCTGTGCCCTGCTTCATCGACCTGCCGAAGGGGACGAAGGAGGCGCTCGCGGACGCGTTCGACGAGGTGACGGTTCCCGTCGGACAACGCATCATCAGCCAGGGTGACTTCGCGTACGAGTTGTTCGTGATCCTCGAGGGGACGGCGCTTGTCGAGCAGGACGGCAACGTTGTTGCGACGCTCGGGAACGGCGACCTCTGCGGTGAGATCGGACTGCTCCTGACCGGCCGCAGGACTGCCGCCATCGTCGCCGACACACCGATGCGGCTGCTGGCGCTCTTCGACCAGAGCTTTCGACAGATCTCTCGTGGTCACCCTGAGTTCGCCAGCCTCGTTCACAGCAAGAGCGGTGGGCGCTTCTCGCGCCCAGCGACGGTTTAGGCTGCAGCCCTCGCCAATACGCTTCCGCTGTGAAGCGCGTGTTGCTGACCGGGATGTCCGGAACCGGGAAGTCGAGCGTGGTTCGTGAGCTTGTTGCCCGCGGGTACAAGGCTGTCGACACCGACGACGGCTGGTCCGAAATCCAGCCGGACGGACGCCAGGCCTGGCGCGAGGATGCGATTCGCGAGCTCCTCGCAACCGAGGATGCGTGAGCTACCAATTCGTCGACTGCCGCTGGGAGCTTGGCGCGCCGCGACGCGGGCGCCAGCTCTACCTCGAGGGGCACATCCCGGGCGCTTCGTTCCTAGACGTCGAGCAAGACCTCTCGTCGCCGCCAGGGCCCGGTGGCAGGCAT
>DATFXA010000157.1:0-4438 GCA_035258645.1 Gaiellaceae bacterium | reverse complement strand
GTGCCGTTGACCGACCAGGTTCGCATCGACCGCGAGGAGATCTACGACATCCTCGACCAGATGCGGGCGACGATCCCCGAGGAGATCAAGCAAGCCCGCTGGATCGTCAAGGAACGGCAGGAGATGCTGGCCGAGGCGAAGCGAGAGTGCGACAGGATTCTCGGTGAGGCCCGCGAGCAGGCGGTTCGTGAGGCCTCACAGACGGAGATCGTCAAGCTCGCCGAGCGTCAGGCGCAGGAGATCGTCGACGAGGCCAGGCGCCAGGCCCGGGAGACGCGGCTCGAGATGGAGGATTGGGCTGACAGCATCCTCTCGACGCTCGAGGTCAACCTGGACAAGTTCCTTGGCGCGGTCAAGCGGGGGCGCGAGCGGCTGCACGAGCGCTCGCAGGAATCGGTCATCACCGGAGTCGAGGTCGGCGTCGGCATCGACGCCGGCTCGACGAACGACCAGCCCTTCTAGAGCCCCCGTGGACACGTACCTGGCCGTCGCGAGCAAACGCGACTGGCGCAGCTATGCAGACCGGCCCGTTCCGCTGGATGTCCAGCTCCGGATTCTCGACGCCGGCCGCGTTTCGGGGAGCGCCGTCAACCGACAGCCGTGGCGCTTCGTCGTTGTCGAAGGCGACGCGTGGAAGCGGGCGCTCGCCGCGACCGTCTACTCGCCGCGGAACATCGAGACCGCAGCGCTGGTCGTCGTGGTCGTTACGGAGGAAGGCGGCAGGGCGTTCGATGTCGGCCGAGCCGTCCAGAACATGATGCTCACGGCCTGGAACGACGGAGTCGTTTCGTGTCCGAACGGGATGCCCGACGCCGCTGCGGCCGCAGACGCGCTCGGTCTCGAAGGCGACCTGCTGCCGGTCATCATCCTCTCCATCGGCTACCCTCGCCGTGACCTGGCACCAACGTCGAAGAGCGCCGAAGAATGGAGCGGGGAGGCCAACCGGCTGGTGCTCGACGAGGTCGTCGTCCAGCGTCTCTAAGCGCTGTCAGGCCATTGCTACCTTGGCCTGGTGACGATTCTCAACCTCAGAACGCTCAAGCTTCGCTCCGGCGAGCAGTTCGTCGACGAGCGAGAGATCCAGCTCGCGCCGCTCGAGCTCGGCGGCCAGCGCTACCTGCCGGTGCCCGAGACCGTCTCGGCGGAGCTCTCGATCACGCGCGCGAGCACAGGGACGGTTTTTGAGCTCCGTTTCCAGACCCGGCTGCACGGGCCGTGCTACCGCTGCCTTGCCGACGCGGTACTGGATCAGCCCATCTCGGCGCGCGAATACCAGGCGACGAACCCCGATTCCGAAGAGCTGCGGACCCCGTATCTCGACGAGGATCGCCTCGACCTCTCGGCCTGGGCCCGGGACGCGGTCGCGCTGGCGCTGCCGGAACAGATCCTCTGCCGGCCCGATTGCGCCGGCCTCTGCCCGGTCTGCGGCAAGGACCTGAACGACGAGCCGCACACGCACGACGAGGAGACGACCGACTCTCGCTGGGCCGCGCTTGCCGAGCTGCGCGACAGGCTGTAAAGAACTGCTGGCTATACTGCGCGGCCGCTGATGGCAGTCCCGAAGCGAAAAACGTCGAAGTCGCGGCGCGACAAGCGTCGCGCACAGCACGGCATCTCTGCGCCGAGGCTGAGCCTCTGCCCCAACTGTGGCTCGCCGACGCGCCCGCACCAGATGTGCCAGAACTGCAAGACGTACCGCGGCCGCGAGATCGAGCCGCTTCGCCCGCTCGGCTCGTAACGCCATGGCAGCACGCATCGCGGTGGACGCGATGGGAGGGGATCGCGCCCCAGAAGAGGTGATCGCGGGTGCACTGGAGGCCGCGTCATCACACATCGTTCCCGTTCTCGTCGGGCCGTCCGGCCTCGACACCGGCGGCCTCGAGCTGGTCGAGGCGCGAACGACGATCGCGATGGACGAGAAGCCAGCGGATGCCGTCCGCTCCAAGCGCGACAGCTCGCTCGTCGTCGCCTGCCGGCTCGTCCGCGAGGGGCTCGCCGACGCGGCTGTCTCCGCCGGGAACACCGGCGCGATGCTCGCCGCGGGGCTGGTCGAGATCCGGCGGCTGCGCGGGGTCAACCGGCCCGCGATCGCGGTCGTGCTCCCGACCAGGCTCGGCCCTTCCGTCCTGATCGACGCCGGCGCCAACGCCGACGGCCGCGCCGAGCACCTGCGCCAGTTCGCGCACATGGGCTCGGTGTTCGCGCAGGAGATTCTCGGCATCCAAGAGCCGGTGGTGCGGCTGCTGTCGATCGGCGAAGAGCCAGAGAAGGGAAGCCAGCTGACGCTGGAAGCGCACCGCCTTCTCGTCGACTCGCCGGGCCTCAACTTCCGTGGCAACACAGAGAGCCGCAACCTGCTCGAGGGCGCCGCCGATGTGGTCGTCTGCGACGGATTCACGGGCAACGTCGTCCTCAAGGCCCTCGAGGGAACGGTTTCGACGGTGCTGAACGCGTTGCGCGAGGAGATTCGGAGGAGCCGCCGGGCCAAGCTCGGCGGCCTGCTGATCCGCCCGGCCGCACGCGGCTTGCGCGAGCAGTTCGACCCCGATACGTACGGCGGCGCCTACCTGCTCGGCTTGCGCGGGCTGGCGGTGGTCGCACACGGGCGGTCGGGGCGGCGAGCGATCGCGAACGCAATTCGCCTCGCCGCGCGAGGCGTCGAGCACGACGTCGTCGGAACGTTGCAAGAACGGCTTGAACAGAGCGTGTTAGAGTCCGCGCGCTCTGACCCCGAACCGGCAAGGTAGGTGAGATGGCAGCTTCTCGAGACGAAGTCTACGAGCGAGTGAAGGAAGTGCTGAGCGAGCAGCTCGGCGTCGACGAAAGCGAGATCAACGAGGAAGCCTCATTCCAGGAAGATCTCGACGCCGACTCGCTCGATCTCGTCGAGCTGATCATGGAGCTCGAAGACCAGTTCGGGATCAAGATTTCCGACGAGGATGCGCAGAAAATCCAGACGGTCGGTCAGGCTGTCGACTACGTCTCCTCGCACCAGTAGCCGCGGTCGCCTCGACCGCCTGATCGACCAGCTCCCCGAGGAGCGGCTCGACAACGTCTTCACGCACTCGTCCTGGGCGCCCGACCGCGCGTCGTCCTACGAACGGCTCGAGTTCCTCGGCGACAGCGTGCTCGAGCTCGCGATCGCCCGCGCGCTCTACGACCGCTATCCGGACTTCTCCGAGGGCCGGCTGGCCAAGATCCGCTCCCACGTCGTCTCTCGGGCCAGCTGTGCGGTCGTCGCGAAGGAGCTCGATCTCGGGACGCGCCTGCTGGAGCGCGGCCGTGACCTCGTCCCGGACGAGGAGCTGCAGCGCCTGATGAAGAATCGAAACGTGCTCGCGGCGCTACTCGAGGCTTCGCTTGCGGGACTCTTCCTCGAGCACGGCTTCGAGAAGATCGAGCCCGCGATCGTCGATGCCTTCTCGGGCCGCATCGAGTACGCGCTGACGAGTCACGTCGACTTCAAGACGGAGCTTCAGGAAGCGCTCGCCCGTCGAGGAAAGTCGGTCTCGTACTCCGTGTTGAACGTCGAGGGTGCGCCGCACGATCGCACCTTCACCTGCGCCGCGAACATCGAGGGGGAGCAGGTGGGGGTTGGGCAAGGCCGCTCGAAGAAGGCTGCCGAGCAGGCGGCGGCGCAGGAAGTGCTCGTCAAGCTCGGTATCTCCTAGAAGTCTTAGAGTTGAGCCGATGAGCGAGTCGGAATTCGAGGACGTGCGTCTCTGGTCGTTTCCGAAACGAATGATCGGCCAAGACGACAGCATCAAGGGTTTCACCAGAGGGTGACCGGCTCGGTTCTGAGGCTCGAGCCGGGTAAAGAGCGTCGCCTGCAGGAGCTGTGCCGAAGGTTCAAAGAACGTGAGCCGTCGGTCGCAGAGGCGGCGTCGTTGCTGGCTCGTACGGACGTCTACGTCTGGATTGCGGAAGTGCAAGGAGAGTTGGCCGGGTTCGCCTACGCCTACGTTCTGGATCGCATCGACGGTGACAAGAGCGTCTTCCTCTACGAGCTCCACGTGGATGGTGGGTTCCGTCGGCAGGGGCTCGGCAAGGAGCTGGTGGAGGAGGCGCGCTCGCTCGCCGAGCAAGTCGGGGCCGTGAAGATGTGGGTCGATACGGCCTACGACAACGAGGCTGCGAGGCGGACGTACGCAGGCGCCGGCGGGCAACCGGTGGCGGAACCGACACTGGTCTACGGTTGGCGATTCCGGTAAGTCCGACGCCATGGCCACGGGCTGCTCTTCGCCTCCGGGCCGTCCGAAAAGTCGGCCGGGCGCCTGCGTCGCTTTTTAGGCTAAGGGGGCTCGACCAGTTCCAGGCCGAGCCATGAGGCCAAGTCGTCCAGCTCGGCTTCCACCGCCTCGCTCATTGCCTGCGTGAAGCGAACGTCTTCGTGGACCGCATTCACGCGCAGCACGGACGCTTTGCGGTCGGCGGTCGC
>DATFXA010000156.1:0-4764 GCA_035258645.1 Gaiellaceae bacterium | reverse complement strand
CGCCTCTCGGTCAAGGAAACGGAGCTCGAAGGCACGGTGCCGGAGCTCGAAGCGATCGTGCCCGCCCGCGCGCTTGCGGAGCTCGCGCGGATCGGCCAGGGCGCCGAACAGATCGAGCTCGCCGTCCAGGAAAACCAGGTCGTATTCGGAGTCGACGGTGTCTGGCTGACTACCCGCCGCATCGACGGGCAGTTTCCAAACTACAAGCAGTTGATCCCCGAGAACTTCGAGCACGAGGTGCCGCTGCCGCGGGACGAGGTGCTCGACGTCGTTCGCCGGATTGCGGTGATGGCGCAGCGGAACTCGCCGCTGCGGCTTCGCTTCGCCGATGGTGAACTAACGGTGTCTGCGCGAACACAGGACGTCGGCGAGGCAGAGGAGTCGTTGCCGGTCTCCTTCACCGGCGAAGGGCTCGAGATCGGGTTCAACGCCGAGTTCCTTCGAGACGGGATCGATTCCGTCGACGGCGAGACGGTGCGCTTCCGGCTGATCAGCCCTCTCCGGCCCTGCGTCCTCCAGGCCGAAGGAAGCGACGACTTTCTGTATCTCATCATGCCCATCCGCCTGGCGGGTTGATCGTGGCATGAGCTCTCGTTGCTCCTTCGCAGCTCCCAGCAAAGACGGCGCGGCCAAAG
The DNA here is from genome assembly GCA_035258645.1 of Gaiellaceae bacterium. Classification (GTDB taxonomy): domain Bacteria; phylum Actinomycetota; class Thermoleophilia; order Gaiellales; family Gaiellaceae; genus 13-2-20CM-68-14. The sequence goes on along the minus strand of DATFXA010000156.1, from coordinate 4,129 downwards.
CCCGCACGTCCCCCAAACGGGCATCGCACGCGACGCCCTCGGCCGGCTGATCGTCGACCAGGTCTCGCTTAGAGATTTCCGCTCGTACGCTCGATTCGAGCTCGAGCTGAAGCCCGGGTTGGTGCTCGTCGTCGGGCCAAACGGCGCCGGCAAGACGAACCTGCTCGAGTCGTTGCACGTCGGCACCCAGGGCTTCTCGCCGCGGACTCGTAACGACGCAGCGTTGATTCGCTTCGGTCACGAAGGTGCCCGGATCGCGCTGCACGGCGATCGCGCAGGCACGCCTCTCGACCTGAGCGTGGTCCTGAGGGTGGGTACCGCGAAGCGCGCGAGCCTGAATGGCGCGCGACTGCAGACGGCGGAGGAACTCCGCACCGAGGTCGCCACGCTCGTCTTCACGCCGGACCGGCTCGTCGTTGTCAAGGGTGGGCCGGCGGCGAGGCGGGCGTACTTCGACCGAGCCCTAGGCCGCGGCACTCCCACTCGATCTGCGCTGCCGGCCGAATACGGCGCCGCGCTCGCACAGAGGAATGCGTCGCTCCGTGGGATCACGCTCGGCTACAGCTCCCGCGAGGCCCTTCGGCCCTGGACCGAGCGCGTTGCCGACCTCGGCGCGCAGCTCGTCGAGGCTCGGCGAGACGTGATCGCGGCGCTTGCCCCTTTGTTCGCGGGGCGTGCCGCCGAGCTGGGTCTGTCAGACGCCGCGCTTCGCTACGAGGCAACCGCTCCGTCGGTGGACTCGCTCGAGGCTCGCCTCGACCGCGACATCGATCGGGGCGCAACGGGGGCAGGGCCACACCTCGACGACGTCGAGATCTTTGCCGGCAGGCGTGAGCTCCGCGTGTTCGGCTCTCAGGGTGAGCAGCGCCTCGCGGTGCTGGCGCTGTTGCTCGCAGAGGCAGAGGTCGTCCGTGAGCGCCGTGGGGTCCCACCGCTTCTCCTGCTCGACGACGTGCTTTCCGAGCTGGACCCTGACCGCCGGCGGGTCCTCGCGGGACAGCTCTCCTCGTACGGCCAGGCGCTGATCACGACGACGAGCGCTACCGCGCTTCCGGTCGAGCCTGACCAGCTGGTCGAGGTCGAGGGCGGCAAGGCCGGGACGGTGCTCCGATAAAGCAGCTGGGTGACGACGTCAAGCGCGAGCTCGGCCGCCTCGGGCCGGCCGGCAGGATTGCCGGCATCGTCGAGGTGTGGCCCGCAGCGGTCGGCGAGACGATCGCCCGGAGTGCCTGGCCCGCGCGCGTAGCTCGAGACGGAACGCTCCACGTGAACACGGCCGACTCGGTTTGGGCTTTCGAGCTGACGAGCCGCGCGGCGGAGATCGCAGAACGGCTAGGCGTCGAGCGCGTTCGCTTCACGCCGGGACGGCTCCCGGAGGCCGCCGAGCCAGCCCCGGAAGGGGCCAGCTCGGGACCGCCTCAGCCCTCCGAAGGCCTTCGCGAAGAGGCCGCCCGGCTGGCCGCGGGAATCGAGGATGAAAGTCTGCGCAAAATCGTTGCACGAGCGGCCGCTGCGAGCCTCGCGAAAGGACTTTCCGACCGCTCCTTCTGGTAGACTATGTAGTGGCTCAACCTGGCCCGTTTGCAGGGCTTTTTTAATGACTGAAGCTTCTTATACCGCAAAAGACATCACCGTTCTCGAAGGCCTCGAGCCGGTCCGGCTACGGCCGGGCATGTACATCGGCTCGACGGGCTCTCGAGGCCTCCATCACCTCATCTTCGAGGTGGTCGACAACTCGGTTGACGAGGCTCTCGCAGGGCGCGCCGACCTCGTCGAGGTGACCCTTCACCCGGACAACTCGGTGACGGTCAGCGACAACGGCTCGGGGATCCCCACCGAGGTGATGAAGGACCAGGGATTGCCGGCTGTGACGGTCGTGCTGACAAAGCTCCACGCCGGTGGCAAGTTCGGTGGCGAGGGCTACAAGGTTTCAGGTGGCCTCCACGGTGTCGGTGTCTCCGTGGTCAACGCGCTCTCGGAGTGGCTGAAGGTCGACGTCATGCGTGACGGGAAGGTTTTCCACCAGGAGTTCACGCGCGGCGAGCCGACCGGTGATTTGAAGAAGACCGGCCCGACGAAGGAGACCGGGACGACGATCACGTTCCTACCCGACCTGGAGATCTTCGACGAGCTCGAGTGGTCCTCAGAGATCCTGATCCAGCGCCTACGCGAGACGGCCTTCCTGACCAAGGGGCTGCGGATCGTCCTGATCGACGAGCGCGAGGGCGAGGATCGGCACGAGTTCTATGCCGAGGGCGGGATCAGGGACTTCGTCTCCTACGTCAATGACCAGAAGGATCCGGTCCACAAACACGTCATCTACTTCGAAGGCGCCTCGAACGGCGACTCGGAGGCCGACGGCCAGGTCGAGGTCGCGATGCAGTGGAACACCTCGTACGTCGAATCCGTCTTCTCGTTCGCGAACAACATCAACACGCATGAAGGCGGCTCGCACCTTTCCGGTTTCAAGTCCGCTCTGACGCGGACCCTGAACGACTACGCCCGCAAGAACGGGCTTCTCAAGGAGAAGGAGGAGAACCTCGAGGGTGAGGACGTGCGCGAGGGCCTTGCGGCCGTCCTCTCGATCAAGCTGCACGAGCCCCAGTTCGAGGGCCAGACCAAGACGAAGCTCGGGAACCCCTGGGTGCGCGGTCTCGTCGAGCAGACGGTCAACGTCAAGCTCGCCGAGTTCCTCGAGGAGAACGCGGCCGAGGCGAAGCAGATCATCAACAAGGCCGTCGCCGCGCGGAACGCACGTCAGGCCGCGCGCAAGGCGCGCGAGCTGACCCGACGCAAGAGCGCGCTCGACAGCATGTCGCTGCCGGGCAAGCTCGCGGACTGCTCGATCAACGACCCGTCGTCCGCCGAGCTCTACCTCGTCGAGGGGAACTCGGCCGGGGGCTCGGCGATTGACGCGCGCGACAGAACCTTCCAGGCGATTCTGCCGCTCCGCGGCAAGGTGATCAACTCCGAGAAGAACCGGATCAACAAGGTGCTCTCGAATGCGGAGATCCAGTCGATCATCACCGCGATCGGTACCGGCATCGGCGACGAGTTCGACATCGACAAGCTCCGCTACCACCGGATCATCGTCATGACCGATGCCGACGTGGACGGATCCCATATCCGGACGCTGATCCTCACCTTCCTCTACCGGCAGATGCAGGAGCTGGTTGAGAGCGGCCACATCTACATCGCCGTGCCGCCGCTGTACCGCGTCAAGATCGGCGGCCGCGAGCAGTACGTCGAGAAGGAGTCGCAGTTCGAGGACTTGCTCGTGCGCGAGCGCGTCAAGGACATCGACGTGCGGGACCGCAGCGGCGAGACGCACAAGCTGACCGAGGCGCGCTACCACCGGTTCGCCCGGGCGCTGAACGAGTTCGAGGGCTGGGCCTCGCGGCTGCGCGCCGACTTCGGCTCGGCACCGGCGAACTTCGTGGTCGACCACCGGCTGGTCGAGACCGAGACCGAGGGGCTCGGCGATCTAGCCGAGACCCTGAAGACCGTCGCCGAGAACGGGCACGAGCTGTCCTTGGTCGATGACACGCCTGAGGGCGTCCGAATCAAGATCGTCGAGCGCGAGACGAGCGCCGCCAGCCACATCACGCTGCCGGCCGATCTCTTCGCGTCGCCTGTCTACGGTGGTCTGCAGAAGACGTACGCACGGCTGGTCGAAATAGTCGGCGCGCCGCCTTTCAAGCTCTTCCTGGGCAAGAAGGAGCGGGGAGCTGAAACCTTCGAGCAGCTACGCCATGAAGCGCTCGACCTCGCCAAGGAAGGCATCAACGTCGGCCGCTTCAAGGGTCTCGGCGAGATGAACCCGGAGGAGCTGTGGGCGACCACCATGGACCCGGCCAACCGGATGCTGGTCAAGGTCGAGGTCGAAGATGCCGCGGCTGCGGACCGGATCTTCTCGATGCTGATGGGGGACCAGGTCGAGCCGCGCCGCGAGTTCATCGAGTCCAACGCGAAGGACGTCAGATTCCTGGATGTCTAACGTCGAGCCGCTAGGCCCAGGCCGCATAGAGTCACGCGAGCTCGAGCAGGAGATGCGCTCGAGCTTCCTCGACTACGCGATGAGCGTCATCGTCGCCCGGGCGCTCCCGGACGTTCGCGACGGATTGAAGCC
>DATFXA010000155.1:0-2034 GCA_035258645.1 Gaiellaceae bacterium | reverse complement strand
CGTCGCCGAGTCGGCGAGCGTGCGCGAGCTGCTGGCCTTGACCGGTCAGTTCGCCGCCGTCGACGAGCTGCTGACCGGCCGTGAGAACCTCGAGATGTTCGGGCGCCTGTTCCGGCTCTCTCGCGCGGAGGCACGCCGCCGAGCCTCGGAGCTGCTCGAGCGCTTCGAGCTCGCCGACGCCGCCGACCGAACCGCGAAAACGTACTCGGGCGGGATGCGGCGACGGCTCGATCTGGCGTCCAGCTTGCTCACGCAGCCCCGGGTGCTCTTCCTCGACGAGCCGACGACGGGTCTCGATCCCCGGAGTCGCAACGAGATCTGGGAGATCGTCCGCGACCTGCGACGCGAGGGGACGACGATCCTGTTGACGACGCAGTACCTCGAAGAAGCGGATCAGCTCGCTGACGAGATCGCGGTGATCGACCACGGTCGCGTGATCGCGGAAGGGACCGGCAACGAGCTCAAGGACCGCGTCGGCGGCCAGATCCTCGAGGTGGAGCTGACCGACGTAGACCAGCGCGAGGAGGCCGAGGCGGCGCTCCTTCGCGTCGGCTGCGGCACGCCGGAAGAAGATGAGCGGCCGAACCGGCTGACCTTGCCGGCGCCGCGGGAGAGCCTCGTCCTGGTCGAGGAAGCGGCCGCCGAGCTGCGTCGCGCTGGCGTGGGCGTCAGTGACATGGGCCTGCGGCGCCCGACGCTCGACGACGTCTTCCTCCAGCTGACCGGTCAGGCGCCGGGCGAGAACGGCAATCCGCAGCTCGCCGTCGCGGTGCCTGAGAAGAGGGTCATATGGCGCCCTCGCCGGCTCGTGCGCCCGCATGCACCGTCACTGCGAGGCGCCGAGACGAGCCTGACAGACACCGCCGTGGTGACGATGCGGAACCTCCGGCACTTCTGGCGCCAGCCCGACCTGCTCATCTTCTCGACGATCCAGCCGGTCATGTTCGTCCTCCTGTTCGTCTACGTCTTCAGCGGCGCCATCGGCAAGGCGCTGCCGCCGGGAGTCAGCTACGTCGACTACCTCCTGCCTGGGATCTTCGTTCAATCGGTGACCTTCCGGGCGAGCCAGACGGCCGTCGGCCTCTCCGAGGATCTGCGTCAAGGCGTGATCGACCGCTTCCGCTCGATGCCGATGGCGCGTTCGGCGGTTCTGGTCGGACGTACCTCCGCAGACCTCGTGCGGAACATCCTGATCATCGGCCTGATGATCATCGTTGGGTATCTCGTGGGCTTCCGCTTCCAGGCGGGCGTCCTCCCGGCGCTCGGCTCCGTGGCTCTCATCGCCGCCTGGGGCCTCGCCCTCAGCTGGATCTTCGCGTTCGTCTCCCTGGTCGTCCGCGGCGCGGAGAGTGCGCAGACAGCCGGATTCGTGATCTTGTTCCCGCTCGTCTTCGCCAGCTCGGTCTTCGTACCGGTCTCGACCCTGCCGAGCTGGTTGCAGCCGATCGCCAAAGCCTCCCCGGTGACGCTGACCGCGGACGCGGCGCGGACCCTCGCGCTGACCGGCGGCGTGCCGCATTCGCTCTGGGGCTCGCTCGCGTGGATCGTGGGAATCGTGGCCGTCTTCGTGCCGCTCTCCGTCTGGCGCTACCGGAGGATGAATTAGACGTGCGCCTGTATGCAGCGACCGGGGACGGGATCGTCCGGCTCGACGAGTCAGGCGACTCGTGGACGGTGGAGCTGTTTCTGACAGGGAGTGGCGCGCAATGCCTGGCCGTCGATCCTGCCGACTCCGACATCGTCTACGCCGGTCTGCGCGAGGGCGGTGTGTGGCGCAGCGTCGACGGCGCTCAAAGCTGGATCGACTGCAAGCTGCCCGAGCCGGGCGTGTTCTCGCTCGCGGTCAGCGCCGCGAATGGGGCCGTGTATGCCGGTACCGAGCCGAGCCGGCTCTTCCGAAGCGACGACCGGGGCGAGAGCTGGCGCGAGTTGGAAGCGCTGCTCGAGCTGCCCTCGCAGCCGAGCTGGAGCTTCCCGCCGCGCCCGTGGACCTCGCACGTACGCTGGATCGCGCCCAACCCCCACGACGCCGAC
>DATFXA010000154.1:0-2388 GCA_035258645.1 Gaiellaceae bacterium | reverse complement strand
GCTCTCGCTGCATTTGCCGCTTCGCCGCCTGGCGTTGTGCCTCGATTGCGAGGCATGCTTTGAAATCGGAGCCTCGTCATGCCCCGCGTGTGGCGGAGATACCTGGGTGCTGCTCTCCAAGTTCCTCGACCAGGGCCCCCTGAAGGTCTTGCCCCAGTTCCATCCCTTCCCGAAGAGCTGGACGGAAAGCCCCAAGCGTCGGGGCGATGATGAGAGCGTCAAGCAGATCGTGGTCGTCGAGCGTGACCGGCAGAAGCTCTACGAGTACATCAAGCGCGCGTTCTCGGGCAACGCCTCGGTCGACGTCGTCCTCGACCGCCGCCGGTCAGAACGGCGAGGCGCACCCGATCGCTCCGGAGCCCCCGAGCGCCGCCGCGGCGACCGCCGGCTCATGAACGAGATCGATAACCACCTGCGCGCCCTTGGCTGGGCCGTCGTCCGGCTCGACGTGTTCCGGACCCTCGGCCTCACGCATCGCGGCCCTCGCTAGCTTCACTTCGCTGACGACCGCGTCCCGGCCGCCCCTTGACAGGGGCGCTCGCCCCTGCGACCATCCCGGCGTGATGACGATCGGCTCGAACGCGAACTGGATGTGGTGGTGGCCCTCCCCCGAGGGCGGCCCCGTCTAGCACGCGCGCGAGCTGGGAAGAGAACGGAGCCGCCCCCGACCGGGGCGGCTTTTGTGTTTGACCGCCCCGCGCTGGCCGGCTCCTCGCCTGAGGAGGCTGTATGACCGCGACCATGTACGAGACCGCGGGCGGGATCCGCGTCCATCGAACCGTCGACGAGATCGCCGTCGCGAACGCGATCGAGCCGATTGTCCAGGCGCTCGACGCCCATCGCGGGGTGCTGCTGGCCTCGAGCTACGAATATCCCGGGCGCTACACCCGCTGGGACATGGGCTTCATCGACCCGCCGCTCGCTCTGACCGCCCGCAATCGCGACTTTCGCGTGGAGGCTCTGAACGCGCGCGGGCGCGTCCTGCTCGCGCCCGTCGCGGCAGCTCTCCGCTCGCTCGACGCCGTCGAGCGGATGTCGGTAACCAACGATTCGCTCGAAGGTGCCATTCGAGCGCCCGCGGGCCGCTTCGTCGAGGAGGAGCGGAGCCGCCAGCCCTCGGTGTTCTCGGTCCTTCGAACGCTCGGCACGCTGTTCCGCCACCCGGACGAGCCGCACCTGGGCCTCTACGGCGCCTTCGGCTACGACCTCGCCTTCCAGTTCGAGTCGATCCGCCTCCGCCTCGAGCGGCCGCCCGATCAGCGCGACCTTCTCCTCTATCTCCCGGACGAGCTCGTGATCGTCGACCACCGGCGCGAGGTCGCGACGGTGCGGCGCTACGACTTCGAGGTGGGCGGCCGATCGACCGCGGGCCTGCCGCGAACCGGGAGCGCGGCGCCGTACGTGGAGACCTCGAGCGCGCCCGATCGGGGCGATCACGCGCCCGGCGAATACGCGGCCATGGTGCGGCTGGCACGCGAGGCGTTCGCGCGCGGCGACCTCTTCGAGGTCGTCCCGGGCCAGATCTTCCGCGAGGCGTGCCCGCTGCCGCCCTCGGAGCTGTTCCGCCGCCTGCGCGAGCGCAATCCGTCGCCGTACGGCTTTCTCATCAACCTCGGCGAGGCGGAGTATCTCGTGGGCGCCTCGCCCGAGATGTACGTGCGGGTCGACGGCGACCGCGTCGAGACGTGCCCGATCTCGGGAACGATCGCGCGGGGCAACGATCCGATCGGTGACGCCTCCCAGATCGTCGCCCTCCTCACGTCGGGCAAGGACGAGTCCGAGCTGACCATGTGCACGGACGTCGATCGCAACGACAAGTCGCGAATCTGCGTCCCGGGCAGCGTTCGCGTCATCGGCCGCCGCCAGATCGAGATGTACGCGCGCCTCATCCACACGGTCGACCACGTGGAAGGCCGGCTCCGGCCCGAGTTCGACGCGCTCGACGCGTTCCTCGCCCACGCGTGGGCGGTCACGGTCACCGGGGCGCCCAAGACGTGGGCGATGCAGTTCATCGAGGACCACGAGCGCTCGTCGCGGGCCTGGTACGGTGGCGCGGTCGGCGTCGTCGGGTTCGACGGCAACCTGAACACCGGTCTCACCCTCCGCACCATCCGGGTGAAGCATGGCGTCGCGGAGGTCCGAGCGGGCGCCACGCTGCTTTACGACTCCGACCCGGCCTCCGAGGAGGCAGAGACCGAGTTGAAGGCCTCGGTGTTCCTCGACACGATCCGCCGCGGCCGTGCGGCGGAGGCGCGGCCGCCTCTTCTGGTGACGCGGCCGAGCTCGGGCCGGCGGGTACTCCTGGTCGACCACCAGGACTCGTTCGTTCACACGCTCGCCAACTACCTGAGGCAGACCGGCGCCGAGGTGGTGACGTTGCGCAGCGGC
>DATFXA010000153.1:0-5570 GCA_035258645.1 Gaiellaceae bacterium | reverse complement strand
CTCGTCCCCGGAGCGCTGCGGTAGCTCCGGCTTCTTCTCTTCGCCGCTGATCGAGTCCTTGAATTCGCGCATGCCCTTCCCGAGCGAGCGCCCGATCTCCGGGAGCCGCTTGGGCCCGAACACGAGCAAGGCGACGATCAGAATCACGATGAGCCCGGCGATGCCGATCTCAGGCATGTCTCAAGCGTAGCGCGTACCGGATCTAGTGGGCGACGAACCGCGTCCGGCCGGCGCTGACCTGAACGAGCCAGGCCGAGAGGACGAGGCTTGGGAAGCTCGAGAAGAGCCCGTATGCCGGGAACCCCGGAAGGCCGTGGCCGCCTAGGTCGGGCATCGTCTGGACGAGCGCCAGGCTCGCGACCCGGCCGGCCATCAGGGCGCCGGCCGCGAACGCGAACGCGACGTCGTACTTGAGGACCCGCAGCACGGCCTTGACCCCGATCGCGCCGCAGATGCTGGTCAGGATCGTCCAGGACTCGACGCTGGTCGTCGGCGCGAGGCCGACGAATGCGGCGGATATCCACGAGCTGATCGCGCCACCGGCCAGGACGGCTACCAGTGCGGTCCCAAAACTCGGCTGTCGGGCGTCGGCCATGCTCTCTCCTTCGGCGTGGCCGCCCGCCATGCACTCGTTATCCGCGTGATTCGACCGCTTTACGCAGCGTCTACATCCCTCGGTCGGGGGAACTCGCAGACGCGCTAGCATGGGTGGTGCTGGGACGCCGTCCGGCGCCCGCTTCCTGATCATGGCACTACTCGAGCTGAAGAATCTGCATGTCGCGTTGGAGGACGGCACCGAGATCGTCAAGGGTGTCGACCTTGCCGTGAACACCAACGAGACCCACGCGGTCATGGGCCCGAACGGCTCGGGCAAGTCGACGCTCGCCTACGCACTCATGGGCCACCCGGCCTACGAGATCACGGAGGGGGAGCTCTTGCTCGACGGTGAAGATCTGACGCAGATGGAGGCCGACGAGCGGGCGCAGAAGGGCCTCTTCCTGGCCTTCCAGTATCCGCACGCGGTTCCGGGCGTGACGGTGACGAGCTTCATGCGCTCGGCAATCAACGCGGTGCGAAAGGCCAAGGCCGGCGAGGACGACCCGATCCCGATCCCCGAGTTCCGCAAGGAGCTGATGGCGGCGATGGAGCAGCTGAAGGTGCCGCGCGAGATGGCAAGCCGCTACCTGAACGAAGGCTTCTCAGGCGGCGAGAAGAAGCGGGTCGAGATCCTGCAGATGGCGATGCTGAAGCCGCGGATCGCTGTGCTCGACGAGACCGACTCGGGGCTCGACATCGACGCGCTAAAGATCGTCGCAGGCGGCGTCAAGAGCCTGGTCGGGCCTAACATGGGTGCAATCGTGATCACGCACTACCAGCGCATCCTCAACTACATCGACCCCGACTACGTCCACGTCTTCGTCGACGGCCGGATCGTCGAGGAGGGCGGGCCCGAGCTGGCGCATAAGCTGGAGGCTGAGGGCTACGAGGCGTTCACACCCGAGGTGGTGAAGTAAATGGCGGCCACACCAGAGACCGAGATCGTCGCCGGAATCGGCAACGACTACAAGTACGGCTTCCGCGACGAGGAGAACTACGTCTTCAAATCGGAGCGCGGCCTCACCCGCGAGGTCGTCGAGGCGATCTCCGAGCACAAGAACGAGCCCGACTGGATGCGGAAGTTCCGCCTCAAGTCGCTCGAGTACTTCGAGGCGCGCCCGCTGCCCGAGTGGGGCGGCGACCTGACCCAGATCGATTTCGAGAACATCTACTACTACATCAAGCCGACCGAGAAGCAGGCCAAGTCCTGGGAGGACCTGCCGCCCGACATCAAGAACACCTGGGACCGGCTCGGGATCCCGGAGGCGGAGCGCAAGTTCCTGGCCGGCGTCGGCGCCCAGTACGAGTCCGAAGTCGTCTACCACAAGCTCCAGGAGCAGCTGGAGTCGCAGGGCGTGATCTTCCTCGACATGGACTCCGGCCTGCGCGAGCACGAGGAGCTCGTCAAGCAGTACTTCGGGACGATCATCCCGCAGAACGACAACAAGTTTGCCGCCCTGAACTCGGCCGTCTGGTCGGGCGGCTCGTTCATCTACGTGCCCCCGGGCGTGTCGATCGAGATGCCGCTCCAGGCCTACTTCCGGATCAACGCCGAGAACATGGGCCAGTTCGAGCGCACGCTGATCATCGTCGACGAGGGCGCCTACGTGCATTACGTGGAAGGCTGCACCGCTCCGATCTACACGACCGATTCGCTCCACTCGGCCGTGGTCGAGATCATCGTCAAGGAAGGCGGCCGATGCCGCTACACGACGATCCAGAACTGGTCGACCAACGTCTACAACCTGGTCACCAAGCGCGCGGTCGCCTACAAGGACGCGACGATGGAGTGGGTCGACGGGAACCTCGGCTCGAAGCTGACGATGAAGTACCCCGCGATCTGGCTGCTCGGCGAGCGTGCCCACGGTGAGGTGCTCTCGATCGCGTTCGCGAACCAGGGCCAGCACCAGGACGCCGGCGGCAAGGCAGTGCACGTGGCGCCGAAGACGACCTCGACGATCACGTCGAAGTCGATCTCCAAGAACGGCGGCCGCGCCTCGTACCGCGGGCTGCTCGAGGTCGCCAAGGGCGCCGAGGGCGCGAAGTCCAAGGTCGTCTGCGACGCACTGATCCTCGACGAGGACTCGCGCACGGACACGTATCCGTACATCAGGATCGACGAGGACAACGTCGACATCGGCCACGAGGCCACGGTCTCCAAGATCGGCGAGGAGCAGCTCTTCTACCTGATGTCGCGCGGCCTTTCCGAGGCCGAAGCGGCGGCGATGATCGTCTCCGGTTTCGTCGAGCCGATCACGAAGGAGCTTCCGCTGGAGTACGCAGTCGAGATGAACCGGCTGATCCAACTCCAGATGGAAGGATCGGTTGGCTGATCTCGGCGTCGAGCGCGCCGACTTCATCGCCCTTCCTGTCCAAGATCTGAGGCGGGCGGACGAGTTCTACGGCAAGACGCTCGGCCTGCGGCGCAATCCGAATTCGAGCGACCGTTGGGTGGAGTACGAGCTTGGCAACGTGACGGTTGCGCTCGTCTCACCCGAGGCGATGGGGCCCGACTTCCGCGCCGAGGGACACCAGCTGCCGATCGGGTTGCGGGTCGCCGACGTCGACGAGGCGCGCGTGAAACTGGAGGCCGAGGGCGTCGAGTTCTTGCACGGAACGATCGATTCGGGGGTCTGCAACCTCGCGACGTTTTCGGACCCGGACGGCAACAAGCTTCAGCTGCACCGTCGCTATGCGTCGTACCGCGACGGTTCGCTGCCGTGATGCAGGTCGAGCGAGTCGACTTCGTCACGATCCCGACGCGCGACATCGAGCGGTCGCGCGCCTTCTACCACGAGACGCTCGGGCTGCCGCTGGACGCGAACAACCCGCGCGAGGTCACTGCGGGCCAGGTGACGCTCGCTTTCTGGGAGCCGGAAAGCGACGGGGTCGAGTTCTTGCCGATGGTGGGCGGAATCGCGCTTCGCGTCCCCGACGTCGCGGCCGCACGGGCCGAGCTCGAGGCGAAGGGCGTCGAGTTCCTCGGTACCGAGGACAGCGGTGTCTGCCATATGGCTTTCGGCAAGGACCCGGACGGGAACACGTTCGTCCTTCACCGCAGGTACAAGCACAATGCCTAGGGCCGAGCTGCTCGAGCGCTACGAGGCGCTTCCGTTTCCGACCACGACCGACGAGCCGTGGCGCTTCACGGATTTGAAGGGCTTCGACCCGGACTCTTTCGTCTCCAACGGCCATGTCAGGGGACCTGGTCCCGGAGCAAGTCCGGCCGCGTCGATGCTCGACCTGGAGGTGGCCGCGCTGGCCACAGTCACCGAGGACGGGATCACGATCGAGCGCAAGCCGGACGGCATCACGTTCGAGCCGTTGCGTGACCACGAGCTGCTCGGCACGCTCGTCGGCGCCGACGAGAAGTTCGCAGCCCACAACGCGGCGCTCTGGGAGCACGGCCTGCTCGTCCAGGTCCCGAAGGGGCTCGTGCTCCACCAGCCGCTCTACGTCCGAATCGCGAACTCGCGCGACGGCGGTGCGCTCTTCTGGCGCCTGCTGGTCGTGGCCGAGCCGGAGAGCCGCTTCAGCGTCGTCGAGGAATACGCCTCGGCGCGGCCTGAGCTCGCCGGCTACTCGAACGCCGTCTCCGAGCTCTTCGTCGGCCAGGGCGCGAAGGTCGAGTACGTCTCGCTGCAGAACCTCTCGGCCGAGACCTGGCACTTCGCCTCGCATCACGCTCGAGTCGACCGCGACGCCGAGCTCGACTGGGTCGCCGGCGGCTTCGGCTCGAAGAAGGGGAAGACCCGAATCCAGAACGATCTCGCGGGATCGGGCGCAACCTCGCGCGTCACGGGCGCCTACTTCGCCGACGGCGAGCAACACCTCGACTACGACACCTTCCAGGAGCACATTGCTCCGAACACGACCTCGGACTTCGCCTTCAAGGGGGCCCTCCGCGACCACGCGACGGCGGTCTGGCGGGGGATGATCAAGGTCGAGAAGGACGCCCAGAAGACGAACGCCTATCAGGAGAACCGCAACCTGATCCTCTCCGAGCGCGCGCACGCCGACTCGATCCCGGGCCTCGAGATCGAGGCGAACGACGTGCGCTGCACCCACGGGGCAACGATCAGCCCGGTCAACCGGGACGAGCTCTTCTATGCGATGGCACGCGGGATCTCCCGCGGCGAGGCCGAGCGCCTGATCGTGCGTGGCTTCTTCACGGACGTGCTCAACCGAATCGAGCTCGAACCCGTGCGCGAGGCCGTCACCGAGGCGCTAGAGGCCCGGATCCCCAAGGCGTAGAACTCCTAACTTCTCGCCTACAAAGCTTCACAAGACGCCCTAAGCGGCCTTACAACGCCGTCGTAGGGTCGTGCCATGAGGCTCAAGCGCACGATCGGTCTGGTGGGAGCGGCGATCCTGGTTCTGGCCCCTTCGGCAGGCGCGACGCAGGGAAACGGGCGGGTCGCGTACGCGTCCAGCGGCTCCGTCTACACGGTCGACCCGCCCGGCGGAGCGCCGACGTTGGTGCACGACGGCTTCTTCCCGTCGTTCTCGCCGGACGGAACCCGGCTCGTCTTGGCGAGTTGGGCGCCGGACGCCGGCGCCTACAAGATCTGGGTCACCAACCCGGACGGCTCGAACCCGCTCGCGATCGGCACGACCGAGTCGCCCCACCCGTTCGTGTGGTCGCCCGACGGCACCCGGGTGGCGTTCGATTCCGGGACCGTCCAGAGCGGCTTCTCGATCGTCGTCCTGGAAGCAGATGGCAGTGGCCCCAAGACGCTCTCGCTCGATGCCTCTCTTGACGCGCCTCCGAGCTGGTCGCCCGACGGGAGCGCGCTCGCGTTCACGACGACGAACGATTCCGATCTCGCGATTGCCAAGGCCGACGGCAGCGGCAGGACCCTGCTGGTTCAGGACTCGACCAGGGACGTGGCGCCCTCGTGGTCGCCCGACGGATCGGAGATTGCCTTCTTCCGGGGCAGCTTCGGCCAGTTCTTTCTCTACGTGATCCGGCC
>DATFXA010000152.1:0-2518 GCA_035258645.1 Gaiellaceae bacterium | reverse complement strand
GCGGTCGAGCCGGCCTCGCGGATGTGGTAGCCGGAGATCGAGATCGTGTTCCAGCTCGGGAGGCGCTCGGCGCAGTAGGCGAAGAGGTCGGTCGTCAGCCGCATCGACGGGCGCGGCGGGAAGATGTAGTTCCCGCGCGCGATGTACTCCTTGAGGATGTCGTTCTGGACGGTGCCTCGAAGCCGCTCGGCCGGGACGCCCTGCTCCTCGCCGACCAGCTCGTAGAGAAGGAGCAGCAACGAGGCCGGGGCGTTGATCGTCATCGAGGTCGAGACCTCGCCGAGCGGGATCCGGTCGAAGAGGAGCTCCATGTCCGACAGCGAGTCGATCGCGACTCCGGTTCGGCCGACCTCGCCGGCCGCGCGCTCGTCGTCGGAGTCGTAGCCGAGCTGCGTCGGCAGGTCGAAGGCAACCGAGAGGCCGTGCTGCCCGCGCTCGAGCAGGTAGCGGAAGCGCGCGTTCGTCTCCTCGGCCGAGGCGAAGCCGGCGTACTGACGGATCGTCCACGGCCGGCCGCGGTACATGTCCGGGTAAGGCCCCCGCGTGAACGGGAACTCCCCCGGCGGCTCGAGCTCGAGACCGGCGACGTCCTTTTCCGTGTAGACCGGCTTGACTTCGATACCCGAGTCGGTCTCGCGGCCTTCGGCGTCGGCGGTGGGCCCTCCAGCCGCGCGGGCCGTCATCTGAGACGGACGCGCGAGCGAAGCTCGCACGTCCTGATAGCGGCACCGCAAGCGGCGCCTCGGTCGGTGGTCGCCATCGGGAAAGATGGTATGCGGTGGCTGTCAAGGTGCGGCTGTTCGCCGGGCTGCGGGAGCGGGCCGGCTACTCGGAGCGCGAACTGAACGGCGTCGCGCGGGTGTCGGACGTCTGGTCGGCCCTTGGCCTCGGCGACGAGCCCGAGGGGTTGCTGTACGCCGTAAACCGCGAGTACGCGGAGGGCGGGCGCGAGCTCGCGGACGGCGACGAGGTCGCTCTGATTCCACCGGTTTCGGGTGGTGCGTTCCGTGTCACCGAGGGGCCTGTGTCGCTGGCGGCGGTCGTCGACGAGGTGACCGACGAGAGCGCCGGTGCGGTCGCGACATTCCTCGGGACGGTCCGGCGCGAGTCGCGGGGGCGCACTGTTCTCTACCTCGAGTACGAGGCGTACGCCGAGATGGCCGAAGACGTGATGGCGCAGATCGCCGCCGACCTCGACCAGCGCTACGACCTCTGGGCGATCGCCATCCATCACCGAGTCGGCCGGGTCGAGGTCGGCGAGCCGAGCGTCGCGATCGCCGTCTCGGCTCCTCACCGCCAGGATGCCCTCGCCGCCTGCAAGGACGCAATCGACACGCTCAAGCAGACGGTGCCGCTCTGGAAGAAGGAGGTCTACGAGGGCGGCGAGGAATGGCTCGGCCGGGGGTCGTGAGCTCGCGAAAGCACCAGTTCGTGGCGACCAGTGCGTCGACCACGCGACCGACGTCCCTCCCGTCTCATCTGCCAGCTGAGCGAGGCTCGACTTCACACCGTCCGCGCGCGACAATGATGCGGCTGCGGCTTGGGAGGAGGTGGCGGCGGAGTTGACTGCGACGCGATCCACCCGGCAGGCAGCGGGCGACCCGGGCAGATTCATCGCAACCGAGCACGCCGTCGCGGTGATTCTCGGCGCGACGGCTCGGACGGCCGACGCTTACCCGAGAATCCTCGAGGCGATCGGCGCCTCCCTTGGTTGGCAGTTCGGCGCACTCTGGGAGCCGGTCGACGGGGCCGATGTCCTGCGCTGCGTGGAAGTCTGGTTCGGCGACGATCCGGTGCTGTCCGAGTTCGGCGACGAAAGCCGAGGAACGGTCCTCCCCCCGGGCGTCGGCCTTCCTGGGCGCGTCTGGCTGAGCGGCGGTCCGTCATGGATACGAGACGTCCGTGCCGACTCGAACTTCCCGCGTTCGCAGGCAGCAGTCGCGGCCGGGCTCCAAGCAGCCTTCTGTTTCCCGCTCCAGACGGCCCACGGAGTCGCGGGTGCTATCGAGTTCCTCACGCGCGAAGCGCGAGCGCCGGACGACGAGTTGCTCGCAACGATGGAGACGCTCGGAAGCCAGATAGGCCACTTCATCGAGCGCGGCCGCGCGGAGTCGGCTGTACGCGAGCGCGAGGAGCGGCACTCGGGCATCCTCGAGTCGGCGCTCGACTGCATCATCAGCATCGACGACAACGGGCGTGTGCTCGAGTTCAACCCGGCCGCCGAGCGCACGTTCGGGTACACCGCGGACGAAGCCGTGGGACGCGAGATGGCGGAGCTGATCGTGCCTCGGGCGCTCCGCGACGAGCATCGACGTGGGTTCGCGCGCTACCTCGAGACCGGCGACGCACGGCTGCTGGACCGGAGGATCGAGATCACTGGGATGCGCGCCGACGGGAGCGAGTTTCCCGTCGAGCTGACCATCACACGGATCGACCTCGGGCAGCGAACGATCTTCACCGGGTTCGTTCGCGACATCACCGAACGCAATCGCGCCGAGCAAGAGCTCCGGGCGTCGCG
>DATFXA010000151.1:0-2893 GCA_035258645.1 Gaiellaceae bacterium | reverse complement strand
ATCGTCACCACGCTTGCAGCTCCGAGCAACATGATGCCGAAGACGGAGGCAGCTCCGATTCCCGCGTCGGCCCAATCGAATCCGCCGGTTGCGACGACGGAGACGTTCCGGTGCAGGCCGACCGTCGTCTGACCACTGTCGCTGTTCGATTGGCGGGCGAACAGGTTCAACGCCCAGGGATCACTCACCTGTGCGTACTTCGCACGAGCGTTCAGGTTCTGTTGCCACGGGTCGAGGGTTCCGCTCACCGTCGGCGCGGCTTGCTGAACCGGGCCATTGAGGCCCGGAGCCTTTTCCCAGACCAGCGGTGTCGACTTTTGCACGACTACGGCGCCGCCGGAATGGTCCGTGGGCATGCCCATCGCGGCCTGGACGGGGATCGCGACGCCGATTACCGAAGCCGCCAGAAGTGTCTTGAAGGTTCGCTTGTACATCTCTCCCTCCCTTCCCTGAGTGCTGATGTACGCCATGCCACGACCGTAGTGGCCGGCCACCCGGAAAGAAATTGGAGAAATCCCTACGTTTTGTCCTGCGATCCCTCTGTGCTCAAGTGTCGTGCGAGCCCCGCACGAGAGCGGATTCCGAGCTTCGCGTACGTCCGGGAGAGGTTCGCCTCAACCGTCTTCACCGACACGAAGAGCGTGGCAGCGACCTCCTTGTTCGACCTGCCTTCGGCGACGAGCTCTGCGATCTGCCGCTCCGTGGCTGTGAGTCCGCCTTTCGAGGGCGGCCGCCCGCCGATTCGCTCCATCTCGGACCGCGCACGCGCCGCGAAGGCCACAGCACCCAGGCTGTCGAAGACGGCGGCCGCTTCCTCGAGCGCCCGGCGTGCGTCGGCCTTGCTTTTCGCTCGTCGGAGGGTCGCCCCGAACGCGAGCAAGGTTCGCGCCCGGTCAAAGGGAAGCGGAACCGCGTCGTGCTCCGCGAGTGCTCGCCCGAAAGCGTCGAGGGCGTCGTCGATTCTCCGGTCTGCCGCAGCGAGCAGTCCCCGACAACGCCCCGATGCGGCGAGGCCGCTATGGCGGCCCAACCGTCGGGCGTTCGCCTCGTACCAATCCAACAGCTCCGCCGCTTCGTCGACGCGCGCGAGCTCGATGAGCCCTTCGACTTGGTCGATCACGTAGCGCGTCAGGCCGGGCTCTCGAATGTGTTCCGTGCGTGCGAACTCGACCAGCGGCGTGAGGACAGCGACTGCCTCCTCCGCGCGACCGGCGGAGATTTCGAGCAAGCCCAGGGCGGCGGTCGCGAAGTGGAGCGCGGGCGTGCCCTGCGTCCTTCGGCCGAGCTCGAGTGCCAGCTCCGCTGAAGCATGAGCGGCGTCGAGACCCCGGTGCGCATCCGCCATGGCCCGCACCGCGAGCGCGTATGCGACGAGCGTCTCCTGGCCGCCCTGTTCGGCGATGTCTCGCGCGGCTGCGGCATCCGCTTCTGCCCGATCGAGCTCGCCCAGCAGGATGTCGGCCTGGGCGAGCATGAGATACACGTACGCGAGGGACCCTTCATCCCCGAGCTGCCGCCCGTGTTCGGCGAGCTTCTCGTAGGTGTCTCGGACCGCGGCAGGCTCGTCCCACCACATCCGAGCGATCGCCGCTGTGAACTCCGGCTGAGCGAGAATCCGCTTGGATGCGGCTGCGGCCTGGTGTGCCAGCGCCGCCTTCAGTGTTGTGGCCGCCTCCGGCCGACCGAGCGTCGCCTCGGCGAGCACCTGCGAGCTCAGCGCCTCACCGACGAGCGCCTCGTCGTCAAGCTCGCCGGCGAGCGCGGCGGCTCTCTTCGCGTACCTGACCGCCGACTCAAGCTGTCTGCGCTGGCGAAAGAGCTGGGTCGCCGCACCCTCGAACGCGCGAGCCCTCGTGAGGCTGTCGTCTCCGACCTCGTCGGCTGCTTGCAGAAAGAGGCGCGTCGCGGCTTCCAGGTCGTCTGAATACGAACGGACACGCGCAAGACGGATCAGCACCTCCGCCCGCTCCGCCCCCGCGGGGAGCTCGTCGGCGACCTCTTCGAGCATCGCCAGCGCCTGCCTGCTGTCACCCGATTCGAAGTGGTAATAGCCGGCGTCGGATTTCCGGCGTCGGGCAGCTGTCGCTTCGGCAAGTGGAGTCAGCGCCGCGGCTTGCTCGCTCAACTCCGCCGCTGCCGCGGCGGCGCCGCGCGAACGTGCCGTCGCCGCCCCCTCCTCGAGCGCGACGGCGACCGCTTCGTTGGGTCCCGTTGCCGCTTCCGCAAGGTGGCGGGCACGCTCTTCCGGATCGCGGACGAGTCGGCCGAGTCGCCGGTGTATGTCTCGGCGCTGCGACGGATCCGCGGCCGCGTACGCAGCCGACGCGAGCAGCGGATGCTCGAAGGTCACATTGCCATGGGCGAGCACGACGATGTGAGCCGCCTCGGCTGACGCCAGCGCATCGGGCATTCCGACAGCGCGGTCGACGAGCTCGACCGTCGGCCGCGACGCCGCCGCCGCAGCGAGCAGTGCGGTCCGCGCCTCCTCGGGCAAGGCAGAAACTCGTCCGTGGACAAGCAGATCGAGCGTAGGCGGCAGACCGCGGCCGAGCTCGACCCGCTCGGGCTCGCGCGCCAGCTCGAGCGCGAAGAACGGGTTCCCTCCGGAAAGTTCGTGGATCCGACGAAGCAACGGCCGCGAGAGGACTGTCCCCAGCCGCGCGTGGAGGAGCGTATTCAGGGCCAAGAAGTCGAGCGATCCGACATGCACATGCAGGACGCGCTCGGGAGCAAGCGTCCGCTCCAGCCCAGCTTCGGCGTCGAGCCGGCGCGCGATCAGCAACGCGACAGGCTTGGCGTACAGGCGCCGGGCGGCATATTCCAGGGCCGCCGCGGATGAGCCGTCAAGCCACTGGGCATCGTCGATCGCCACCAAGAGCGGCGCCGCGCTTGC
>DATFXA010000150.1:0-13579 GCA_035258645.1 Gaiellaceae bacterium | reverse complement strand
CCCCAGGGCCCGTAACGCCTTCGCCGGCCGCGAGACGGCTAAGGTTGAAGTCTCGTGATGCCATCACTCATCACCTCGTACGTCTGAAGCCTGGACCACGCCGACCGGGTGTCGGCGACGATGAAGGCGAACGAAGAACGGTCACTGCTGCCCGGCCGTGAGAATCGGGCCTTGGGTAAACTGCGGGCGCTGGTAGGGCGCCTCCGAGGTCGCCCACTTCCGACCCTCGAGGAGACGCATGCCTGAACAGAACGTCGGCAAGGTGATCGAGATCAGGGGCGTCGTCATCGACGTCGCGTTCACCGACAAGCTGCCCGAGATCAACACGGCGCTCGAGATCGCAATGCCGTCCGAGGACGGCTCCGATCGGGTGCTCGTCGCCGAGGTACAGCAGCATCTGGGCGACGACCGGGTCCGGGCGGTCGCAATGGACTCGACCGACGGGATTCCGCGCGGTGTCGACGTAATCGATACGGGCGCGCCGATCTCGGTCCCGGTCGGCAAGCCGACGCTCGGACGGATCTTCAACGTTCTCGGCGAGCCGATCGACTCGGACAAGCCGGTCGAGGCCGGCGAACGGTGGCCGATCCATCGCGATCCACCGACGTTCGAGGACCTCCAGCCGACCAGCGAAGTCTTCGAGACCGGCCTGAAGGTCGTCGACCTGATCGCGCCGTTCATCAAGGGCGGCAAGGTCGGGCTCTTCGGCGGCGCGGGGCTCGGCAAGACCGTGCTGATCCAGGAGCTGATCCGCAACGTCGCGGAAGAGCACGAGGGCAACTCGGTGTTCGCAGGCGTCGGCGAGCGGACGCGCGAAGGCAACGACCTTTACCTGGAGATGCAGGAATCGGGCGTGCTGGCGAGCACCGCGCTCGTCTTCGGCCAGATGAACGAGCCGCCTGGGGCGCGCCTGCGAGTCGGGCTGACCGGCCTGACGATGGCGGAGTACTTCCGCGATCAGGGCGCGGACACGCTGCTCTTCATCGACAACATCTTCCGGTTCGTCCAGGCGGGATCCGAGGTCTCCGCGTTGCTCGGCCGGATGCCGAGCGCGGTCGGCTACCAGCCGACGCTGGCGACCGAGATGGGCCAGCTGCAGGAGCGGATCACCTCGACGCGCGAGGGCTCCGTCACGTCGGTTCAGGCGATCTACGTCCCCGCAGACGACCTCACCGACCCGGCCCCGGCCAACACGTTTGCTCACCTCGACGCCTTCATCACGCTCGACCGGTCGATCTCGGAGAAGGGCATCTACCCGGCGATCGACCCGCTCGGCTCGAGCTCGCGGGCGCTGGCGCCAGGGATCGTCTCGCCAGAACACTACGAGACGACGACCAGGGTGCAGGAGGTGCTCCAGCGCTACAAGGAGCTCCAGGACATCATCGCCATCCTCGGCATCGACGAGTTGTCGGACGAAGACAGGCTCGTCGTCCAGCGTGCGCGGAAGATCGAGCGCTTCCTCTCCCAGCCGATGTTCGTGGCCGAGGTCTTCACCGGCCAGCCCGGCAAGTACGTCAAGCTCGAGGACACGATCCGCGGCTTCCAGGAGATCCTCGACGGCAAGCACGACGATCTGCCGGAGCAGGCCTTCTACATGGTCGGCACGATCGAGGATGCGGTGGCCAAGGCCAGCGAGCAGGGCGGCGAGCCGGAACCGGCCTCCGAGGAAACCGAGGCGGAGGCCGAGGCCGTGCAGACCGAAGAAGCGGAAGCCGAAGCCGTCCCGGCCTAGCTCTCGGTGGCCGCCGCACGTCGAACGTTCTCGCTCTCGCTGACGACGCCCGAAGGGGCCGTCTTCGACGACGAGGCAGAGATGGTGGTCGTTCCCGGCGCCGCCGGTGAGATCGGCGTGCTCGCGAGACACGCCCCGCTGATTGCTCTCCTCAAGGCCGGCTCGACGCGCGTCTACCGCAACCGAGCGGGAGGCGAAGTGGAGGAGTTCGCGACCGGCCCCGGGTTTTTCACGGTCGAGAACGACCGCGCGCTCGCGCTGGTCGATACCGCGGTCAACGTCCGCGAGATCGACGCCACCGTCGCCGAGGAGCAGCTGGAACAGGCCAGGGCCGAGCTGGAACGCGTCGACCGCGGCGAGTCGGACGCAGACCGATGGCAGCTCGAGCAGAGGATCAAGGCTGCGGAGAACCAGCTGGCGACCGCAGGCAGATCTTGATGCAGGCTTTCGCGCCGGGCATCTACCCTCGCTCGGAGCAGCTCGTCCAGGCGACCCGGGACCTCGACCGGGGGCGCACCTCCCAGGAGGCCGTCGACGACCAGGTCGAGCGCGACCTGGCAGAGCTCATCGCCGTCCAGCAAGACGCGGGTCTCGACCTGCTGAGCGACGGGATGTTGCGCTGGCAGGATCTCTTCAGGCCGCTGCTCGAGAAAACTGATGGCCTGGAGACGGGTGCGCTGACGCGCTTCCTCGATACGAACACCTTCTACCGCGCGCCGCATGCGACGACGACGGTGCCGGAGCTCGGCGTCCCGCTCGGCGCGCGGTATGCAGCTCCGCTGCCGGGGCCGCGGCTCGTTACCCTGCCCTCGCCCTATGCTCTTTCCCAGGGCACGGGTGTTCCGGCTGCGACGATCGCCAAGGCGGTTCTCAGGCCTGCGCTCGCCGGGGTCGACGCCGACCTCGTCGTGTTGGCCGAACCGTTCTTCGGCCGGGCGGAGGACGCGAAGGCGTCCGAGCTCGAGGAGCCGCTCGCCGCGCTCGCGGGCGGGCCCATGCTCGCCTTGCAACTGACCTTCTGCGATGCGAGCCGCGCGCTGGAGCAGGGCCTGGCGGACCTTCCGGTCGAGGCGATCGGGATCGACTTCTACGGGACGCATCTCGCGGACGTCCCGAAGGGCTTCGACAAGCTCCTGCTCGCCGGTGTCGTCGATGCCCGCAGCTCGACGCTCGAAGACCCGCGGGAGCTCGCCGAGTTCGCCGACAGGCTCCGCAACGAGCGCGAGGTCGAGCAGATCGCGCTGGTTCCGAACGGCGACCTACAGTTCGTCTCGGAGCGGATCGCCCGCGAAAAGCTTTCGCGGCTAGGCGCCGCCAAGACCGCTACCGTGGAGGCCGCGGCCTGATGCAGTTCTTAACCCACGAGATCGGATCCCTCGCCAAGCCTCCGTGGCTCGTCAAGACCTCGGCCGGCACGCCGCTCCAGCCGAACGACATCGAACATGCGCGCACCTGGGGCGAAAAGGTGGGCGTCGACGGGTACGAGGAGCTGATCGCGACCCTCGAGCGGGGAAATCCGGACAAGGCCGAGCTCGGCCATTGGGCGAGCCGCTACGCGCTTCGGTTGCTCGAGAGCGCCGGAATCGAGGTGGTCTACGACGGCGAGCAGCAGCGCACCGAGATGTACGCCTGGGCCGTCGAACACGCAAACGGGTTCGAGCCGCGGGGAACCGTCAGAAGCTTCGACAACAAGTACTACTCGAGGTCGGCGGTGACCTCGGAGCCGTCGCTTCGCGAGCCGTACCACAACGACGAGTTCGCGTTCCTTCAGTCGGTCGCTGACCACGATCTGAAGATCCCGGTCACCGGGGCGTACACGATCGCGGTCTGGTCCTACGACGAGCACTTCGCGCCGCAGACCGGACGGATCGGCGCGGGCCACGGCCGCAACGAGGAGCTCTCCGCGCGGAGGGAGTTCGCCAACGACCTGGCGCGGAACGTGATCAGGCCGAACCTCGAGTCGCTGATCGACCTCGGGGCGAAGTGGATCCAGATCGACGAGCCCGGCGCCTCGACCGAGGCCGACGAGCTCGACATCTTCGTCGAGAGCTTCAACGCAAGCGTCGAGGGGCTCAACTGCTTCTTCTCGACCCACCTTTGTTTTTCCGACTACGACCTCTTTTTCCCGGCGATCGAGCAGATGCACGGCTGCAAGCAGTTCTGCGTCGGGTTCGCCAACTACGACAGCCGCGAGCTCGGCACGTCGAGCGCCGACCGGCCCGGCTATGAGGTGATCTCCAAGTTCCGCGACCTGCCTTACCAGCCGATCCTCGGTCTCGGTGTGCTCGACATCCATACCGACTTCGTCGAGCCGCCCGAGCTCGTTCGCGACCGGATTCTCTACGCAACGGAGGTCTTCGGCGATCCCGAGCGAATCCACGTTTGTCCCGACTGCGGTTTGCGCACGCGCAGCTGGGAGGTGGCATACGACAAGCTCAGAAACATGGTCGAAGGAACGAAACTTGCCGAGGAGGCGCTCTCGACAGCAGGAGCAGCTAGGTAGCCGCAGGCGTGGTTATCCTGCGGGAGCGGTAGGCGCCTTCGGGGCGCTTTCGCACATTTAGAGACAGATGAGAACGACGCTGAAACGAGGAATCGGGCGCGGGGCGGAGCTGAACGGCAACGGCCACGCGGTGCTGCCTCCCGGCGTCCAGCCGCCGATCAACCTTTACCGGCAGCCGCCTCGCGGGGGGCGAAGCATCGGGCGGCGGATGGCCGGTTTCTTCTTCTGGCTGCTCGTGCTCGTCGCCATGGTCGCCGGTGGAGCGGCAGGCGGCCTCTACCTCTACGGCCACGACTTCGCGGCCGCGACCGCCCCGCACTCCAAGGGATTCAAGAAGGCCACGAACCACCTCGACCCCTACGTCTCGCCCAAGGAGCCGGCGATCGCGCTCGTGCTCGGGACGGATCACCGCTACGTCGACGGCAAGGCTCCGGGCCGCTCGGACACCATGATGCTAATCCGGACCGACCCGGCTAGTCACACCGTGTCGCTGCTCTCGTTTCCCCGTGACATGCGCGTAGCGATCCATTGCCCGGGCCGGGCCGTCTGGTACGACAAGATCAACGCCGCCTATCCGACCTGTGGGCCGCTGGGCTCGCTGGAGACGGTGAAGGCGCTGACCAATGTTCCGATCAACTACCTGATCAGCGTCAACTTCCTCGGCTTCATTCAGGTCGTCGACAAGCTCGGAGGCGTCTACATGGACGTCGACCGGCGCTACTTCAACAACCACCGCGGGCCGACCGGTTACGCCGGCATCAACCTCGAGGCGGGGTACCAACGGCTGAGCGGCAAGCAGGCGCTCGACTTCGTCCGCTACAGGCATACGGACTCCGATCTCTTCCGTGTCGTTCGCCAGCAGGAGTTTGTCCGCGCCGCCAAGGAGCAGCTCGGCCGCTACTCGAAGCTAAAGGTTACGAGCTTGCTGGGCGCGATCAAACGGAACGTCGAGGTCGGTCGCGCCGGCGGCCGCGGGGTCGACCTCTCGACGATGCTGAACTACGCCCTGTTCTTCCATGGCCTGCCGGGCGGGCATTTCATCCAGGTCAAGATCCAAGGGCTCGAAGGCGCCAGCGACCTGACCACCGCGACGCAGAACGTCACGAACGCGGTCGAGCAGTTCATGAACCCGGACGCGGAAGCGCCACAGAAGGCGAACGCCGCGGCCCTGAACGAGAAGTACCGGCCGAAGGTTCGCGGGATCAATCCGAAGTCGATTTTCGCCACCGTCCTCAATGGGAACGGGGTCGAAGGCTCCGCGGGCGCCGCCGGTTCGCAGCTGAGGGAACGCGGCTACCAGATCCTGCAGCCTCCGGACCGGCTGACAGCGAACGCGCCGGGCGGCTGGAACTACCCGGTGACGAGGATCTACTACGACACGACGAAGCCAGGCTCAAAGCAGGCCGCGACGCAGGTGGCGAAGCTCTTCAGCGGTTCCCGGACAGGCCCAATGACGCCGACGCTGGTCCCGTTCGCGAACGGCGCGATGCTCGTCGTCGTCGTCGGCAAGCCGTTCACCGGCTCCCTCATCGGCTCGAGTCCGACGGTTACGCCGCCGCCGAAGCACCAGCCCCCTCACACGTACGCCAACCCCGGCATGACGCTCCCGCTGATGCGGGCGATCCGGCGCAAGCTGCCGTTCCGGGTCGAGTACCCAGCCGTCATCGACCGAAGCTCCCGCGTCGATCCGGAGCCGCCGAATCCACGCGTCTACACCGTCCAGGGCCACAAGATGGCGCGGCTCGTCTTCACGACCGGCGTGAACGGCCAGTACTGGGGGATCCAGGAGATGAACTGGGGCGGCGCGCCGACGCTCGGGGAGAAGAACTTCATCCGTCACTTCGGCCAGCGGACGTTCGAGTTCTTCTACTCGGGCTCGAACTTGCACATGGTCGTGCTGAAGGAGAACGGCGCCACCTACTGGGTGGTCAACACGCTCGACAATGCGCTCTCGCCCGAGACGATGATCGCGATCGCGCGCGGCCTTCGACCCCTAAGGTGAGCGACGTGGGCAGGCAGGGCAAAGAGCCGATCGCGATCTTCGGCGCAGGTTGGGTCGGCCTGGTCACGGGGGCGTGCCTCGCCGAGCTCGGGCACGACGTGACGATTCGGGACATCGTCCCGGATCGGATCGAGCGGCTGCGGACCGGGGAGGTGCCGTTCTTCGAGCCCGACCTCGCCGGGCTGCTCGAGCGAAACGCCGATCGCCTGACGTTCACGCTCGACGCGGCGGAGGCGGCCGGCGCGGCGGAGCTCGTCTTCGTCTGCGTCGACACGCCGCCGACCTACTCGGGCGACGCCGATCTCTCCCGCGTCTGGACGGTCGTCGACGAGCTGCCGCAGCTCGAGCGCCGCACGATCCTCGTCATGAAGAGCACCGTTCCGGTCGGCACCGGCGAGAAGGTACGGGCGGCGCTGGAGAAGCGTGGCCTGAGTCACATCGGCTACGTGTCGAATCCGGAGTTCCTGGCCGAAGGCGGCGCGGTCGAAGATTTCCTGAGCCCCGACCGAGTTGTGGTGGGATCGTTCGCGGAAGCAGACGGCGACCGGGTCGCAGCGCTCTATGACGACCTGAAGGCGCCGATCCTCCGAGCGGACGTGGCGTCGGCCGAGATGATCAAGCTCGCCGCAAACGCGTTCCTGGCGACGCGCATCAGCTTCATCAACGAGATTGCGAACGTCTGTGAGGTCACCGGCGCCGATGTCGAGAAGGTCGCCGAAGGCGTAGGTCTCGACCACCGGCTGGGGCCGCATTTTCTGCGTGCAGGCGTCGGCTATGGGGGGAGCTGCTTCCCCAAAGACACGAACGCCCTGAAGCAGCTCGCTTCGAATTCGGGCTACCACTTCCAGCTGCTGTCGGCCGTGATCGAGGTCAACGAGCTGCAGAAGCGCCGAGTGATCAACAAGCTCCAGAAGTACCTCGGGCGGCTCCGCGGGAAGCAGATCGCGCTGCTCGGGCTGGCGTTCAAGGCGAACACCGACGACATGCGCGAGGCGCCGTCCGTCGTCCTGGCATCGAGGCTTCTGGCCGAGGGCGCGGACGTCAAGGCCTACGATCCGGTCGCGAAACCCGGCGATCTCGTGCGGGGGGTCTCGCTGTGCGAATCCGTGCTCGAAGCCGTCGGCGGCGCCGACGCGGCCGTGATCGTCACCGACTGGGATGAGTTTCGAACGCTTGCCTCGCCGGAAGTCCGCGAGGCCATGCGCCGCCCGCTGATCATCGACGGCCGCAACATGCTCGATCCCGAGGAGACCCGCGCGGCGGGATTCGACTACGAGGGAATCGGCCGCGCCGCCGCGCCGCTCGCGTCGCTTCCCGAGACCGAAGAACGCGACACAGAGCGGCCGCATCAGCGGCCTGTCCGCGCACACGGACCAGTGGAGGGGTCTGGGGAACCGGGAGGTTCCCCAGGCAGATCCAGCTAAGAATGGAAGCGATCATCCTGGCGGGGGGCAAGGCCGAGCGGCTCGGCGATGCCGCGGGCGGCCTGCCGAAGCCACTCGTGCCTGTCGCCGGGCGGCCCCTCGCGGCCTGGCAGATCGGGTTGCTCCGACGCGCGGGCGTCGAACGCGTGATCGTCAGCTGCGGCGCCGGTAGGGGCGAGGACTTTGCGGCGGCCCTCGGCGGGCTTGGTGTCGATCTGGCGATGGCCGAGGAGCCGGAAAGCCTCGGCCGCGGCGGTGGTATCCGCTTCGCGGCGCAGGAGCGCCGTGAGAACGGCGACGTTCTTGCATTGAACGGTGACGAGCTCGTCGATGTCGACTTCGCCGGACTCCTCCAGAGCCACAGGGCCAACGGCGCCGCAGCGACGATCACCGTTGCGCGCCCGAAATCTCCCTTCGGGGTGGTCGAGCTGGAGAACGACCAGGTGACCGGCTTTGCTGAAGGCGGGACGATTCAGTGCTGGGTCAGCTGCGGGGTCTACGTGCTCGGCGAGGAAGCGCTCGCCCGCTTCCCCGAGCGGGGCGACCACGAGACCTCGGCGTTTCCCGAGCTCGCCGCGGAAGGCGCGCTCGCCGCCTTCCGCCACGAGGGGCTCTGGTTGACCGTCAACACGCCGAAGGACCTGCGCCGGGCGGAGGAGTACGTCCAGGCGCACCCCGAATGGTTAGAAGCGTAGGATCGCCTGAGCATGGAGGGGCCGTTGTCGTCCCCTAACCTGGAGGGGCTCGAAGCCTTCTCCTTCCAGCCCGACCGCGTGGAGAAGCCGTGGGGTCACGAGCTGATTTGGGCGAAGACGGAGGGCTACGCGGGCAAGGTGCTCCTTATCCGCGAAGGCCACGCGCTCAGCCTCCAGTTCCACCGGGAGAAGGACGAGAGCTGGTACGTCCTCGAGGGCCGGGCGGAGCTCCAACTGGGCGAGGTCGGGCAGGCGGTGTTGAAGACGGAGATCGTCGGCCCCGGGGCTGCGTTTCGCTTCCGGCCCGGCACAGTGCATCGCGTCCGCGCGCTCGAAGACACGACGATCCTCGAGGTCTCGACCGCGGAGTTGGACGACATCGTCCGGCTCGATGACGAGTACGGGCGCGAGGGCACTTCACAACCCTGACACAAGTCTGTTAACGTTCCGGACTGTGGAGTCGCTGACCGTCGGCCAGGCCGCCGCACGCACAGGGTGGTCGCCCAGGATGCTCCGCTACCTGGAGCAAGCCGGGCTGGTGATTCCTCCTCGCAGCGCGGGCGGCTACCGGCAATACGGACTGCTCGAGCTGAACCAGCTGCGCTCGCTCGACGAGCTGCGACGCCGCTTTGGCGTTGGCATCGACGAGCTCGCTTTCACCGTGCGTCTGCAGCGGGAGCCTGCGCTTCAGGCCGCCGTTGAAACCTGGCTCGCGGGCACCCAGCTCTCCGCCCTCGATTGGGAGCAGCGCAAGCACGAACGCTTGCTCGCGGCCTGACCAAATGATCTAGATCACAAGGAAAGGATCGAATGGCCACCACCACCCGTCACGACGTCAAGGACCTCTCGCTCGCGCCCGAGGGTGTGCGCAGGATCGCCTGGGCCGACCGGCACATGCCGGTGCTGGCAGCTATCCGAGACCGCTTCGAGGCCGACCAGCCGCTCGCCGGCTACCGGATCGCGGCCTGCCTGCACGTGACCAGCGAGACGGCGAACCTGATGCGGACCCTGAAGGCCGGCGGCGCTGACATCGTCCTGTGCGCCTCCAACCCCCTCTCGACCCAGGACGACGTTGCCGCTGCGCTCGTCGAGGAGTTCGACGTCTCGGTCTTCGCGATCAAGGGCGAGGACAACGACACCTACTACCGGCACATCGAGGCAGCCGTCGACCACAAACCTCAGCTGACGATGGATGACGGCGCCGACGTGATCGGCGTCCTTCACTCACACCGGCGCGAGCAGCTCGGCGACATCCTCGGAGGAATGGAGGAGACGACCACCGGCGTCATACGCCTGAAGGCGCTCGAGCGCGACGGCGCGCTCGGCTTTCCGGTGATTGCGGTCAACGACGCGAACACGAAGCACCTGTTCGACAACCGGTACGGGACCGGGCAGTCGACGATCGACGGAATCGTCCGCGCGACCAACATCCTGCTCGCCGGAGCGACCTTCGTCGTGGCGGGCTACGGCTGGGTCGGCAAGGGCGTGGCGCTGCGGGCGCGCGGGATGGGCGCGCACGTGATCGTCACCGAGGTCGATCCCGTCCGGGCGCTCGAGGCGACAATGGACGGGTTCGAGGTACAGCCGATGGACAAGGCGGCTGAGGTCGGCGACATCTTCTGCACCGCGACCGGAGACAAGTCCGTGATTACGCGTGACCACATGGAGCGGATGAAGGACGGCGCGATCCTCTCGAACACCGGCCACTTCAACGTCGAGATCGAGATCCCGGCGCTGCGCCAGCTCGCGACCGAGACGCGGAAAGCCCGTGAGTTCGTCGAGGAGTTCGAGCTCGAGAATGGGAAGCGCCTCTTCCTGGTCGCGGAGGGACGCCTCGTCAACCTCTCGTCGGCCGAGGGTCATCCCGCGGCCGTGATGGACATGTCCTTCGCCAACCAGGCGCTCTCCGCCGAGTACGTGGTCAACAACGCGGCCAGCCTGGAGCGCCACGTCTACCCGGTGCCGAGCGAGATCGACACCGAGATCGCGCGGCTCAAGCTCGCGACGCTGGGCGTCGAGATCGACACCCTGACCGAGGAGCAGGCGAAGTACCTCGCTTCCTGGGACGAGGGAACCTGACCCGAAAAATGCTGCGCATTCTCCGGGTGACCGGCTTCTACCTTCGCGCCTCGTAGTAGTGAAGGCAATTGTTCTCGCCGCGGGGTACGCAACGCGGCTTTACCCGCTCACGCTCGACCAACCCAAGCACCTGCTCGAGGTCGGGGGGCGCACGATCCTCGAGCGGCTGCTCGGGCAGCTCGCCGAGGTCGAAGGCCTCGACCTCGTCTACGTCGTCACGAACGACAAGTTCGCAGATCGGTTCCGGGACTTCGCGAGCAGCTGGCGGGGGCCGTTCTCGCTTGCGGTCGTCGACGACGGGACGACGACCGACGACGACAAGCTCGGTGCGATCGGCGACCTTGGTCTGGTGATCCGCCAGGAGGTAATCGACGACGACCTGCTCGTCGCCGCGGGCGACAGCATCTTCGACGACAGTAGGCTCGACGACTTCGCGAAGCTCGGGCTCGCGAAGGATGCGCCCGTGACTGCCGTGATCGACGTCGGCGATCTGGGGGCCGTCAAGCGTTACAGCGCGATCACGGCCGACGCCGACGGTCGGATCATCGCGTTCGAGGAGAAGCCCGAGCAGCCGGAGACCACGCTCGCCGGGATCGCCCTCTACTTCTACCCGCGCTCCGTGCTGACGCAGATCGACCTCTACCTCGCCGAGGGCAACAACGCGGACCAACCCGGCCGGCTCGTCGAGTGGATGTTCAAGCGGACTCCGTTCTACGTTTGGCGCGTCCCGGGACGCTGGTACGACATCGGCTCCCCGGAGACGCTCGAGCAGGCCGATCGCGAGTTTTCACAAAGCTGAGCCTGATGCGCGCGTGCTCGGCGCGTAGCGTCGCCTCGTGCTCGATCTTCTCCTGCCTCAGCGCTGCGTCGTCTGCGGGGTGCGTGGCACGCAGCTCTGCCGTACCTGTCTCTGGCAGCTGCCGCGGATCGAGCTCCCGCTCTGCGAGCGGTGCGGCGCGCCGACCGCCTGGCCGGTGCGGCGCTGCCACGAATGCGCCGGCCGGCGGCTCGCGTTCGCCAAGGCCCGGGCGGCCGTGGTGTATGACGATGCCGTCCGTTCCTTCGTCGCCGCCTGGAAGGAGCGCGCGCTGCGCCGTCTTGCCGCAGCCGCGGTGGAGATCGTGCTGGAGGTCGTCGCGCACCCGGGAGCAGACGCCGTTGTCTTCGTTCCGCCCGACCCGGATCGCGGGCTCGAGCGTGGGCATCACCCGCCGCGCCAGCTCGCCCAGGGGTTGGCCGGCCACTGGCAACTGCCGCTTGCTGCCCCGCTTCACCGCCGGGCCACGAAGCGTCAGCGCGGCCTGTCGCGGGCTGAAAGGCGGCGCAACGTCGCGGGCGTCTTTGCGGCCCGTGGCTCGGTCCCGCGGAAGCTCGTGCTGGTGGACGACGTCTTCACGAGCGGCGCCACCGCCAACGCTGCCGCCTCGGCGCTGCGCAAGGCCGGCGCAAGGCGGGTCGAGGTAGTGACTTTTGCACGAGTTGTCCGGTAAATTTCGTGTGTGGAGCTTCGCGTGAAGGGCCGCGGGGTCGAGGTCACCGACGCGATCCGCTCGTATGCCGAAAAGCGGCTCGGCAAGCTGGAGCGCCAGCTCCCCGATCCGAAGATCGAGCTCCAGCTCTCAGCCGAGCAGAATCCGTCGATCCGGGAGACCCACGTCGCCGAAGCGACGGTGTGGACCAACGGGCCCGTGCTCCGAGCTCGTGAAAGCTCGCAGGACATTCGTGCGTCGATCGACCAGCTCGTCGACAAGCTCGAGCGCCAGGTCACCCGCTATCGCGAGAAGAGAGGCCGGCGCCGTCGTCTGGCCCGGCAGGCACCCGACGAAGGAATCCCGATGCCCGAAGAACCGCAGATCGTCAAGACGAAGCAATTCGCGGTCAAGCCGATGAGCGCGCAGGAGGCCGTGCTCCAGCTCGAGCTGATCGGCCACGACTTCTTCGTCTTCCGCGACGCCGACTCGGACGAGGTCAACATCGTCTACCGCCGTCGTCAGGGCGGGTACGGCCTGATCGAGCCGCAGTAGGCCTCCGGAGATGCGGTTCTTTCGACGGGGCGAGACTTTGAACGAGCGCCTGCTCCGGGAGTCCGGGCTCGACCGCTCGGTCGACGAGGCGGACGCCGAACGGCCTCCCGCGCCGATCGACCCCGTTCTGACCTTCCGTGAGCAGTTCGATTCGTTGGGAGGCGGACTGGCGGGCTCGGGTGCTCCTCAGCGTGCGCGGCGCTGGGACGCGGTCGTCACGGCGGAAGCGCCGGACGTGGCAGGGAACGAGGTCGATTTCGTCACGCTCCCCGACCGATCGCTTCTGGTCGAGCACGAGGACGGCGACGCCGCGCTCGATCCACTCGCTCGGGCGGTCGAGGCGGAGCTGACACCGCCCTACCGCGCCCATGCGGTTCGGCAGACAGATGAGCTCTGGGCGGTCTCGGCCGTCCGGATCGAGCTCGCCAAGGTCGACGCCGACGGTGACGTGATCGAGCTGACTCAGACGAGCGACGGCAAGGCCGCCCGCATAGACGGGATGCCGGTCTTCGGGAGCATTCCCGAGCTCGAGCGGCTTGGCGAGGCAAGCGGCGCGCCCGCGTACGCAGTGCACGCCGAGCGTCTGGACGGCGATCTCTGGGAGGTCAGGGTGGCCGCCCTCTAGCGGCTACCCTTGAATCTCATGCCCCAGGATCTCGGCAGCCTCGAAAAAGTTCTCAGACTCGGCGAAGGGCGCCGGCTCAAGCGACTGCAGTCCCAGGCTGACTACGTCGCGTCGCTGGAGCCCGAGTTCGAGCAGCTCTCCGACGACGAGCTCGCGGCCAAGACCGTCGAGTTCAAAGAGCGGTACGAGAACGGCGAGGCCCTCGAGGAGCTGCTCTTCGAGGCGTACGCGGCCGTCCGCGAGGCGGCGAAGCGCACGCTCGGGCAGCGCCCCTTCGACGTCCAGGTGATGGGCGGCATCGTCCTCCACGAGGGTGACATCGCCGAGATGAAGACCGGTGAGGGGAAGACCCTCGTCGCGACGCAGCCCCTCTACCTGAACGCGCTCGCCGGGAAAGGCGTCCATCTGGTCACGGTCAACGACTACCTGGCCAAGCGCGACGCCGGCTGGATGGGACCGGTGTACGAGAAGCTCGGCCTGCGCGCCGCCTCCATC
>DATFXA010000149.1:0-4455 GCA_035258645.1 Gaiellaceae bacterium | reverse complement strand
TGAGGCCGCGGAGAGCAGGCACGCCGTCGTAGGCGACTTCGAGCCGATCGAGCTCGAGCAGCGCCTCAGGCATCCGGGAGCGTTTCGACGGCGGTGTCGCCGAGGTACGCGGCAGCGACGTCCAGGTTGCCCCTGATCTCCACCGGGGTGCCTGCGGCGAGGGTCTCGCCGTCGTCTAGCACCTGGATGCGGTCGCAGACCGCCATCACCAGCGACATGTTGTGCTCGATCAGCAAGACGCCGGCTCCGAAGTCGTCGCGGACCGAGCGCACCACCGACGCGAACTCGGGCACCTCGTTGTCGGGCAAGCCGGCAGCCGGCTCGTCCATCAGCACGAAGCGCGGGTCGCAGGCGAGCGCACGCGCGACGCCGAGCTTCCGTTCGTCGCCATGCGGCAGGGACGCCGCCTCTGCGTCGGCTCGATGGCGCAGCTCGAGCAGGTCGAGCAGCACATCGCCGCGCCGTCGTGCTTCCCGGCGCCCCGCGCCGACGCCGAGCGCGGCGACCTCGACGTTTTCCCGCACCGTGAGGCCCCGGAACGAGCGGCTGTGCTGGAACGTGCGCGCGAGACCGGCACGGCCCCGCTTGCTCGGGCTCCAGCGCGTCACGTCGCTGCCGGCTAACTCGACCCTGCCGGCGGTCGGGAAGTCGAAACCGCTGATCACGTTGACGAGCGTGGTCTTGCCGGCCCCGTTCGGGCCGATCAGGCCGACGACCTCGCGCCGGTTCAGCTCGAGCGTCACGTCTCGCAGGGCGTCGACGCCTGCAAACGAGCGCGAGACGGCGGTGGCCCGGAGCGACTCTCCGGGCCACCTGTTTTCAGGGTCAGCTAGGGGCAAACCGACCGAGGTCAGGGTCCGACCGTTGCCGGCTTCCCCGCCTTGACGCTCGCGACGTACTTGCCCTTGTTGTTCTGGACCTCGATCACGCGGTACGAGCGGCCGAAGACCGTGTGGTACTTCGCCGAGAAGCTGATCGGACCGGAGATTGTCGGCAGTCCACGGAAGCGCTGGAACTGATTCGCAAGGATGAATCCCCTCGTCGAGCCATGCGCTCGCCTGATCGCCGTGGCCAGCGCGTCGATCGCGGTCGCGCCCGTCACGAAGCTGCCGGTGGCAGGTGTGCCGACCCGTGCCTTGATCGTGTTGAAGAGCTTGCGAACCGCCGGATTCGGGTCGTCGCCGAAAATCGACGCGAAGGTTACGTACCAGTAGTTCGTCACCTTCGGGTTCTGCGGATACCACTTCGTCCCATCGCCCGCCCACGAGTTCATGATCGGCGTCTTGACGCGGAGACTTCTGACGCCCTGCATGATCGCGGGCCAGTCGCCGAAGGTCGTCGTCGTGACGATCACCTGGGCGCCGTTCGTATTCCGGAGCCTGTTGACGAGGCTCGGAACCTGGTTCGGCCCGCCGAAGAACGAGTTCGTGAAGCTCTCTGCGCGGACGATCTTGCCGCCCAGCTGCTGGTACCGCTGGGTAAACGCCTTGACGACAGTCTGGAAGTAGACGAGCAGATTGTCCGTGACAGTGATCGCCTTCTTCCAGTGTTTGACCTTGTAGGCGTATTCCGCCATCGCAGCGCCTTCATCCTGGGCGACGTTTCCGAAGCTGAACGCGAGCTTGCCCTTCGGCCCGAACCGCTTCGGCCCCTGTTGGTCCGTTCCGATGCACGATCCAAGCGCGAGCTTGCCCGCGTTGATGGCTTCCTGCGTCGCCGGAGCTGCGTACTCAACGTCGCAGGTGACGAGCAGCGCGACCGCGCCCTTGGCAATCAGGCTGTCGGCGCACGCCTTCGTCTTGTCCTTGTCGAGCTGGGTGTTGCAAACGATCACCTTGAACGGGCGACCGTTGACCGATGTCTTCTTCGCCTCGATCTGAGCCGCCAGCAGCGCTGCGCTGTCGAACGGCTTCATCGCGCTTGTCAGATCCACCGCGGCGCCGATGATGATCGGCTTCTTCGCCGCGGTCGCGGCTTGACCCCCCGTCGTCGCTGCTAGCGCGGCGGCCGCCGCAGCCGCACCGAGGAGCACCACCAAAGCGGCCCACCTCGTGGTCTTCTTCATTGCGCCTCCTCTCGCGATTCCCCCACCAATCCCTGCGCGTAGAACTTACTACGGTTGCGGGCGGTTTTTGTTCGACGGAGGCGCGGCATCGAGAATTTGTCTCAGCTTTTGGGCGCCTCCGCGCGCCACCTCCGGCGGGTCTTCTTGCCACAAGGAGCCCGGAAGGTCGGCGTCGGAGAAGATCTCGAGGTCGTAGAACCCGTCCCAGCGGAGCGCCTCGAGGATCGGCTCGAACTCGATCGCGCCGTCTCCCGGTAGCACGCGGTCGTTCGTGTTTCTGGTCGGTTCGCGCCAGTCGGCGACGTGGACGCCGTAGATCCGGTCGCGATGGCGATAAATCTGCTCGAGCGGCTCGCGCCAGAGATTCCAGGTGTCGTATATCAGGCCGATGTCCGCGCCGGACTCGGCGATCAGGGCTGCGGCCTCGTCGAGCGAGCTGACGGTCGTCCAGAGGTCTGCGAACTCGCGCTGGATGGGCTCGAGCGCGACGCGCACGCCGGCGCGTTTCCCCTCGTCGGCGATCGCTCGCAAGCCATCGAGGACCGTCGCGCGGTCGTCGCCGGGGCCGGTCAGGAACAGCACGCACTGCGGCTCGAAGGGAACCAGCCGGCGGATTCCCGCTTGGATTTCCTCGACGCGTTCCGCCGGGTCCTCCGGCCCCTCCATCAGCGGCAGCGGCAGGATCGACGGCACGGCCGGGACCGCGGTCGCTGCCGCGAGGCCGCTCCGGCGGAAGCGCTCGAGCGAATCGTCTTCGAGCTTCATCTCCCAGATACCGACGCCCTCGGCACCGGCGGCCTTGTAGGCATTGAGATCGTCCGCGAAGGACTGGCCGACGGTGGTGATCTGAGCGATGGAGACGCTCATCGGAGCTTCCGGATCCGCTCCACCAGCGACGGCTCGAGCAGCCGTTTCGCGACGAGCGTGCCGGAGCCGGCCCCGAGGCCTGGCCCGGGATGGGTGCTGGCGCCTATCTGCCAAAGGCGTTTGATCGGCGTGGCGTGTCCGGGGCCCGCCGGGAACGGGCGCCAGATCAGGTTCTGGTCGAGCGCGACCGAGCCTGAATAGGGATCGCCGTGGTGGAGGTTGATGTTGGCTTCTTGTAGGTCGGCCGGCGAGAGGACGACGCGCTTGCGGATCGCCGATTCGAGGTTCGGCACGTGCGCGGCGATCCGCGCCTGGATCCGGTCTGCGTAGCGCTCTCTGAGCTCCTCGGTCCAGCTGCCGTCCTTGGTGTCGAGCTCGCCGGCCGCGTCACCCTTGACCTGCCACGGCAGCTCCTGAAGCTGGATCCAGAGCAGGCCTGCGCCCTCGGGCGCGCGCGAGGGATCCATCGTCAGCGGCTGACCGACGACGACCGTCGCCTCCGCGGGAAGGAGCCCCCGCTCGGCCTCGTTGACCGCCCGCGAGACGCCGTCGAGCCCGGGCGTCAGGTGGACGATCGCTGTTTGCGCGAGCCGCTCGTCCCTTTCCCAGTTCGGCGGTTCCGAGAGCGCATAGTGGATCTGCATCTCGGAGCGCCCGTACCGGAACTTGCGGCCACCCTCGGCGACGGCGGACGGTGCCTCGTCTGGAAGCAGTCGGTCGTAGAGCTGCGTCGGCGTCACGTTCGCGATCACGGCTTTCGCGGCGGTCAAGGTTTCCCCGTCGGCGAGCCGGACGCCCGTTGCTTCGCCGCCCGAGACGAGGATGCGCTCCACGTCGCGACCGGTCTCGCAGGCGCCCTCGTGGTCGCGGATCAGCTGCACGAGTGCGTCGACGAGCCGAGCCCCGCCGCCGCGCGGGATCGGCATCCCGCCCTCCTGGATCGCGACCGCGATCACCTGAGTCATGAACCCGGAGAGCGCAGCGTCGGGGCCGAGCCCGGTGTGCAGCACCCAGGGCGCGAGCAACCCGTGTGCCCGTTCGGACGCGAAGGTGGACGTGAGCCAGTCACGGCTCGAAGCGAGCACGTCGCCGGTGAGCTCGACCACCCCGCGGCGCCCGAGACGGCGGTAGGCCTTCAGCCCGAGCGCGAGCCCGTCTCTCGACCAGAGCTCGGTGCCGAGCACCCCAAACGCCAGATCGGCGTTCGGATAGAACGCGTCGAGCATCGCTCGCCAGGCGTCGCCGTCGCCCGCCCCGTGACGCTCGAGCTCAACCGCGTTCGCGTCGGCGCTGCGGAGCAGAAACGCCGCCTCGCCGTCCGGGAAGAGCGTCGCCGTCGGGTAGTCGGTGTTCAGGTACTCGAGCCCGCGCTCGGCGAGCTCGTCGCCCAGCTCCGCGTGCGCCGCCCCGCCGACCCAGAGCGGGTGCCAGGCACTGAAGACGTCGTGCAGGTAGCCGGGCTCGGTCAGCTCTGCGGTCCGAATCGCGCCTCCGAGGTGAGCGCTGCGCTCGAGTACGCACAC
>DATFXA010000148.1:0-4346 GCA_035258645.1 Gaiellaceae bacterium | reverse complement strand
AAACAGCGCGCGCTCTACCTCTACCCGACCAAGGCGCTGGCGCAGGACCAGCTCCGCTCGCTCTCGACCTTCCGCCTCCCAAAGCTCCGAGCCGCAATCTACGACGGCGACACCGAGTCGGAGCGTCGCTGGCAGATCCGCCGCTGGGCGAACCTCGTCCTGACCAATCCAGACATGCTCCATGTCGGCGTGCTCCCACACCACGACCGCTGGGGAGACGTGCTCTCGAACCTCCGCTACGTGATCGTCGACGAGGCGCATGTCTACCGCGGTGTCTTCGGCTCCCACGTCGCAAACGTGCTCCGGCGGTTGCGGCGGCTGGCCAAGATCTACGGCGCCGAGCCGCAGTTCTTGCTGGCGTCGGCGACGATCGCGAACCCGGGCGAGCTCGTCGACCGACTGCTCGGCGTCCAGGCGACGGTAATCGGAGACGACGGCGCCCCGCGCGCTGAGCGAACGGTCGTCCTCTGGAACCCACCGCTCACCGACGAGGCGCTCGGCCTTCGCGCCTCGCCACTCGGCGAGGGCTCGCGCGTGCTCGGCGAGCTCGTCTCGCGCGACCTGCGCACCCTTCTGTTCGCCAAGAGCCGCAAGGCCGCGGAGCTGATCCACCGCTTCACCGCCGACCGCCTCGGCGAGGCGAGCAGGCTGTCCCCCTACCGCGCCGGCTACACGCCTGCCCAACGGCGAGAGATCGAGCAGCGCCTGTCGACGGGCGACCTCGTCGGCGTCTCCGCGACGAACGCGCTCGAGCTCGGCATCGATGTCGGCCTGCTCGACGCCGTCGTCTCGGTCGGATTCCCCGGCACGGTCTCGAGCCTCCGCCAGCAGTGGGGCCGCGCCGGCCGCCGCGGGCACGGGCTCGCGACACTGATCGCGAGCGAGGACGCGCTCGATCAGTACTTCATGCGCGAGCCGCAGACGCTCCTCGGCCGTCGGGTCGAGGCCGCGATCCTCGACCACGAGAACCACCGCGTGCTCGACGGCCATGTCCGCGCGGCTGCGTTCGAAGCGCCCCTCGACGACACCGACACCGAGATCCTCGGCGACACCGCCCTCGAGCGCGCGGCTGAGCTGCCCGAGCTGAAGAAGACCGACGCCGGCTTCGTCTGGGCCGGTCGCGACTACCCAGCAGCACGCGTGCCGCTGCGCTCGACCGGCACGGATGCGTTCACGGTCGTCGACCGTTCGACCGGCTCCGTCCTGGGCGTCGTCGAGCACGCTCGCGCCTACTCGACCGTGCACGAGGGGGCGATCTACCTGCACCTCGGCGAGCAGTTCCGAGTCGTCGCGCTCGACTTCGAAGCGCGCGCCGCGCTGGTTGAGCCGTTCTCGGGCGACTACTACACGCAGGCGAAGAAAGAGCTGATGACGTCGATCGACCAGGCGCAGCGCACCGAGCAACGTTGCGGGCTCGAGCTTTCCTTCGGCAAGGTCGTCGTCACCGAGCAGGTCGTCGCCTACCAGAAGAAGTCGATCCACGACCAGGCCGCCTTCGACATCGTGCAGCTCGACCTCCCGCAGACCGAGTTCGAGACCGAGGCGATCTGGTTCGTGCCCGAGCCATGGATGACTGAGGACCTCGACTCGCAGCGCCGCCTGCTCGGCTCGCTCCACGCGGCCGAGCACTCGATGATTGCGATCCTGCCTCTCTGGGCGATGTGCGATCGCTGGGACATCGGCGGTCTCTCGACCAACGTCCACTTCCAAACCGGTGCGCCGACGATCTTCGTCTACGACGGGCACGCCGGCGGCGTCGGGATCACCGAGCGGGGCTTCGAGGCCTTCGAAGGCTGGGTCGAGGACACGGCGCGGATGCTGCGCGGCTGCCCTTGCCTGCTCGGCTGCCCGTCTTGCGTGCAGAGCCCCAAGTGCGGCAACCTGAATGAGCCGCTCGACAAGGCGGGAGCACTGGCCCTGCTGGAGCGGATGTCGAAATCTGCGTAACCCGTTCGTCGTAACCACGACCCGACGAAGGAGGAGACATGCAGTACGCACTCTTGATCTACGGAGAGGAAGGCCGCTGGGAGACGTTCAGCGAGGCGGAGCAGCAGGCGATGACCGAGGACTACATGTCAATCAGCCGCGACCCCAAGACCGTGGCCGGCGCCGACCTGGGCGAGCTCTCCGGGGCGACCACCGTCCGCGTCGACAACGGCAAGACCCTGACCACCGACGGACCGTTCGCGGAGACGAAGGAATACCTGGGCGGCCTCTACCTGATCGAGGCCGACAACTTGGACGAGGCGATCGAGATCGCCGGCAAGATCCCGGCCGCGCGCACGGGCGGGGCAATCGAGGTCAGGCCGGTGGTCGAGCACTGAGCACCGTCGAAACCGCCTTCCGCGAGGAGTGGGGCCGCGTCCTCGCAACACTGATCGGCGCCCTCGGCGACTTCGAGCTCGCGGAGGACGCACTTCAGGACGCGATCGCGACCGCTCTTGAGCGCTGGCCGCGCGACGGCACGCCCCGGAACCCGGGCGCCTGGCTGACGGCAACCGCCCGCAACCGGGCGATCGACCGCATCCGCCGGGAGCGCACGCTGGCGCGCAAGACGGAGCTGCTCCAGCGGCTCGCGGAGCTCGAGAGCGAGGAAGCAGGTGACGAACCGGTGCCAGACGAGCGACTCAGCTTGATCTTCACCTGCTGCCACCCTGCGCTCGCCCCAGAGGCCCAAGTCGCGCTCACGCTGCGCGCAGTCGGCGGCCTGACGACAACCGAGATCGCCCGCGCGTTCCTCGTCCCCGAGACGACGATGGGCCAGCGGCTCGTCCGCGCGAAGCGGAAGATCCGAGACGCCGGCGTCCCGTTCCGCGTCCCGCCTGAGCACCTACTGCCGGAGCGGCTCGACGCCGTCCTGGCCGTCCTCTACCTGATCTTCAACGAGGGCTACGTCGGCACCTCCGCCGGCCGCCTCGTCCGCGGCGACCTCTGCGAGGAGGCGATCAGGCTCGCGAAGCTGCTCGCGGTGCTGATGCCCGACGAGCCCGAGGCGGTCGCCCTGCTCGCCTTGATGCTGTTCCACGACTCGCGGCGGGCCGCACGAATCGCTGCCGACGGCAGCTTGATCCTGCTCGAGGATCAGGACCGCGGCCTCTGGGACCGCGATCGGATTGCCGAGGGCGACCGCGTGCTCGGCCGGTCGCGCGGGCTCGGGACGTACCGGATCCAGGCCGAGATCGCCGCGGTCCACGCACATGCCGAACGCCCCGACGAGACCGACTGGCCCCGCATCGTCGACCTGTACGACGAGCTCGTCGCGCTCGCGCCGTCGCCGGTGGTCGAGCTCAACCGCGCTGCCGCGGTCGCGATGGCGAGCGGGCCGACACATGGCCTGACGCTGATCGACCAGATCGAGGGCCTCGACGACTACTACCTGCTGCACGCCGCCCGGGCCGACCTCTTGCGCCGAGGCGGCCGGCACGAGGAGGCGGCGGCTTCCTACCGGCGAGCGCTGGTGCTGGCAACGAACCCGGTCGAGCGCGCCTTCTTCGAGCGGCGACTAGCCGAGGTCGGCTAGGGCAGCTTCAACCGCTCGCTCGGGCGTGGCCGCGCGCTCGACCCCCTCGAGCTCCCAGCCCGGTTCGAGCACGACCACACGGCGGCCAAGGCGCACGGCGAACCCGATCTCTGCCAGCGTTCCCCAGCTCCCGCCGACCGCGATCACTGCGTCGCCCGAAGCGGCGACGGCCAGGTTCCGAGCGTGCCCGATCCCGGTCACGACCGCGTGGTCGATCCACTCGTTCGCGTCAGCGCGGCTCTCGCCCGGGAGAATTCCGATCGTTGTCCCGCCCGCGCTCTTCGCGCCCCGCGCGGCGGCGGCCATCACCTCGCCGAGCCCGCCTGTGACGACGGTGCAGCCGCGCTCGGCAAGCAGGCGACCCACCTCCTCCGCCCGCTGCTCGTGCTCCGGACCGCTTCCGATCACGGCGACCTGAACCGCCACGGTGCGATGCTAGAGCCATGAATGAGTTCGAGCGCGCCTTTGCGCTGATGGACGGCCTTGACGAGCGGTCGGCAGAGCGGCTCGAGCCGACCCCGTACGGGCCGGTCTTGGTCCACACCCGTCTGAGCCGGGTGCACGACCTCAACTTCCTCCGCGCCGCGGAGCCGGGAGACGCGACGGCCGAGGAGCTCGCAGCCGAGGCCGAGCGCGTCCAAGGCGCGGCCGGAATCGGGCACCGGCGGGTCAACATCCGCAACGAGGAGCAACGCGAGCGCCTGGAGCCGCAGTTCGTTGCGCTCGGCTGGAAGCCCGAGCGCTTCGTCCTGATGGTGCAGCGACGCGGGCCCGACCGCCCCGCGGAGCACGAGGTGCGTGAGCTCAACGAGGCGACACTCCGCGA
>DATFXA010000147.1:0-4169 GCA_035258645.1 Gaiellaceae bacterium | reverse complement strand
AAGCGCACCGAGGGTTACGTGACGGGCCGGTTTGGCTAGGCGGCCCGGTTTTCTCCGAAAAATTCGGGGGTACGATGACCTGATGGCCGAGCAGATGAGAGTCACATTCCAGGACGAGTTGGAGCAGGTCGAGGCGGCTCTGCAGGAAGAGGGCGACTACGTCCTCCGGTCGCTGCGGGCGACGGTGAACGCGCTCGAGCAGGCCGACTCGGAGCTCGCGGACGAGGTGATTGCCTTCGACGACGAGATCGACAACCGCTACTTCTCGATCCAGGAGGGGATCCAGTCGCTGCTCGCTCGGCAGACACCGGTCGCGGTCGACCTCCGGCTCGTGCTCGCGATGCTGCACACGAACCTCCATCTCGAGCGGATGGGCGACTACTGCGTCACGATTGCCAAGCTGACGAAGCTCGCCTCCGACGCCGAGCAGGACGAGCGGCTCGTTCAGGCATTCGAGGAGATGGGTCAACGCGCGGAGGAGATGATTCGGGTCGCACTCGTCTCGTTCCAGCGCCGCGATCTCGCAGGAGCCTCGTCGCTCGTCGACCTCGACGAGCTGATCGACCGGGCCAACCGCCGCGCCGTGGAGCGCGTGCTCGACTTTGCCGACGACGTATCGAAGCGCGAGTGGGGCCTGCGGATGATCATCGTCTCGCGTTGCCTCGAGCGGATCGGCGACCATGCGGTCGACATCGGCGAGCAGACCGCCTACCTCATCACCGGCGAGTTCCGAGAGTTCACTGACGCTTCACACCCAGCCGGCAGCTAGGTGGCCGGCCGCGTCGACGCGGATGTAGCGGACGCCACCCGTCGTACGCGGCTCGCGAACGAGCGGACCTACCTCGCCTGGTGGCGCACGGGCCTCACCGCGCTCGCCGTCGCCGTCGGCGTCGGCAAGATCGTCCCCGGTGTGAGCGATGTGACGCGTTGGCCGTTCGCGATCGCCGGCGTCGGCTTCGGGGTGGTCGGCGCCTTCTGCATCGTCTACGGCTCCTACCGCCAGCAGGCGGTGGAGCGGGCGCTGGATCGCGGCACGTTCACGAGGCCGGATCCGCGGCTCGTGACGGCCTTGACCGTCTTCGGCGTCGCGCTCAGCGTCCTCACGATCGTCCTGGTCGTCATCAACGGGTAACGGGCGGCCGGTGACGAGCCGGGTGCGATCGGGTTTCGATCCGGCTAACAGCCGCCGAATTCGGCTTCCCGTGCCGAAGCTGAGGATTGATGAGCCGCTCGGCCCCGGCGCTGCTCTGCGAGCTCCACGCCCACACGACGTGGAGCGACGGGTCGCTTTCCGTTCGCGAGCTCGTCGACCTTCACGGCCGGGCCGGCTTCGACGTTCTCGCCGTCACCGACCACGTGACGCGGCCCGGCGCAACAGTCCGGGCGTTGCACGAGGACACGTACGACCGGTACCTCCGCGAGCTCGAGACCGAAGGCGAGCGCGCGCTCTCCCAGTATGGATTGGTCGTCGTCCCGGGGCTCGAGCTGACCTACGACGACCCTGACCCACGCCTTGGCGCCCACGCGCTTGCGCTCGGCGTGCGCCGATTCATCCGGCTCGAGCAAGGGCTCGAGCCGGCGCTGGACGAGGCGGCGGGTGCGGGCGCCGCTCTCGTCGCGGCCCATCCGTACACGGTCGCCGGCACCGAGCACGCGCACCGCATGACGGCGCGCTTCGCCGAGGAGCCCGACTGGGCGGCGCAGGTCGTCCATCGGTTCGAACTCTGCAACCGAAATGACTTCTTCGAGTGGGTCGCTCGTGCGCAGCTACCGGTGGTGGCCAACGGCGACTTCCATCGTCCCGAGCATCTGGCGACCTGGAAGACCCTCGTTCCCGCGGAGCGGAGCGAGGAAGCGTTGATCGCCTATCTGCGTTCGCGTGACCCCGTCGCGTTGATGCCGTTTTGCCGACCGGCCGGGGTGACTCGACGTGCCGCCTAGGCGGCGGCGGCCGCCGGCTCAGGCGGCGGCAGCGAGCTCGGGCTTGTCGCGACGCGCCGCACGAGTGCGTCGG
The DNA here is from genome assembly GCA_035258645.1 of Gaiellaceae bacterium. Classification (GTDB taxonomy): domain Bacteria; phylum Actinomycetota; class Thermoleophilia; order Gaiellales; family Gaiellaceae; genus 13-2-20CM-68-14. The sequence goes on along the minus strand of DATFXA010000147.1, from coordinate 2,155 downwards.
CCACCCGGTCGAAGACGTCCTGGTCGACCGAGTACTCGCTCGTGAAATCGACGGCGGCATTGATCTCGAGCACGACGTAGCGGCCGGGCCCGAGTGGGAGCAGGTCGACGCCGACCAGATCGCCTCCGATTGCGGTGGCTGCAGCTACCGCGAGCTCGCAGGCGATGGGCGGCGGTACGACCGGCTCCCGAGTCGCGCCCAGCGCGACGTTCGTCCGCCACTCGCCCACCCGCGCCACGCGCTTGATCGCGCCGACGACGCAGCCGTCGGCGACGATCAGGCGAAGGTCGTGGCCGAGGGGCGGAATCAGTTCCTGAACGAGCCCGCCGTGCGACCGGAACCAGCTTCGGCGCGACAGGTGCTCGAGTGAGAGCTCGAGCTCGTTACGGTTGCGGCAGAGCATCACATCACGGCCCCAGCTCCCAAAGCGAGGCTTGACGACGAGCGGGAAGGATCCGCAGTCGACCGGCTCGTCCCACGCTGTCAGGGGCCTGGTCTCGGGGTGGGGGAGCCCGGCCCGCCGCAGGGCACGGGCGGTGACGAGCTTGTCGTGCGCCGAGATCAGAACGGCCGGCGGGTTCAACACCGACACGCCCGAGGCCGAGAGCTCCGAGAGAGCCCAGAGCCCGTCCTCGATTCCGTCGAGCCCTTCGCGAATGTCCAGGCGCCCGAGCGCTGCGTCTCCCGGCTGCAGGGCGAGCATCGCCTCGCGAGGCGTTTGCAGCACCGGCTCGAACAGGCTCCAACCCCTGGTGATGAGCCCGATGTTCGTTTCGCCGGCGCGGTGGGCGACGATCGCAAAGCGCATCGAGTCGAAGTGTCGGCTGCCGGGGCGTCCGATGGGCTGCCGAATGGTGAACAGCTGGTAAAGAGCTGGATGCGGAACGCGGGCTCCCGGCGACTCCCGCTCGTCTACGATCAACCCCTCGTGAGCAGCGTTTTTCCTTCCACGTACCACGACACTCCGGACGGCCGCTTCGCCCGGGCCGGCGTGGCGTTGCGGCGCCGGGTCGAGAACGGGCTCAGCATCTGGGAGGTCGAGTTGCCCGAGGCACCCGGCGAGGTGGCGTTCTCCGAGCCCGGCGGTCCAGCGGAGCCGCCGCCGCTCGTCGCGGACCTGCTTCGCGGGCTGCTACGCGAGCGTGAGCTCGTCGCGACTGCGGACGGCGAGCCCAAGGATCCCGGGGTCGAAGTCGCACGGCGCCGAAAACAGCGGAAGAAGGGTGGCGGCAAGCGCTCGGCCCTGCGGCACCTGCAGAGAATGATCAGGCGGCAGTACGACGAGATCCTCGCGCACGACCCGGGCACGCGGCTCGGCAGCGATCCCGAGGCCCTGCACGACATGCGGGTGGCGGTCCGGAGGCTCCGCGCCTTCCTGCGAGTGGCTCGGCCCATCCTCGAACGCGAGTGGACGGATGAGCTGCGGGCAGAGCTGAAATGGCTCGGCCAGGCGCTTGGATCGGTGCGAGACCACGACGTGCTCCTGATCCACGTCCGCGCGCAGGCCGAAACCCTGCCGGCCGGGGACGATGCCGCGCTCCGCCTCTTCGTCAAGCGGATGGAGCGTAGGCGCGAGGCCGCCCGCGAGCAGATGCTCGAGGCGCTGTCGAGCCGGCGCTACCTCGAGCTGCTGGGGCGGATCGAGCTTGCCGGCGAAGCGCCGCGTTGGAACGGAAAGCACCGTTCGGTTCGGAAGCTCGCTTCAGCGGAGTTCAAGAAGCTGGAGCGGGCGATCGAGAAGCTCGATCCTGCGCCGGGCGACAGCGAGCTGCACCGGCTTCGCGTTCGCGGGAAGCGGTCCCGCTACGCAGGCGAGCTTGCCGAGGCGGCGGTGGGCAGGAAGGCGCGCCACTTCGTCGACAGCGCCAAGAACGTTCAGGACGTGCTCGGCGAGCACCAGGACGCGGTCGTCGCCGACGAGCGCATCCGGGAGCTCGCGCTTTCTCAGAGCAATCCGCAGCTCGCGCTCGTCGCCGGAAGGCTGATCGAGCGCCAGCGCTCACGGATGCTTCGCTCCCGGGCCAAGGCTCCCAAGGCGCTCAAAAAGCTGCGGCGGGCCGGTCGCAAAGCCTGGCGCTGAAACGGTGCCGCTGCTCGTCGTGCGTCACGCAGAGGCGGGCCATCGAATGAGCTGGGAGGGCGACGACCGCTGGCG
>DATFXA010000146.1:0-5492 GCA_035258645.1 Gaiellaceae bacterium | reverse complement strand
GGCTCGAGTCGATCGATGAGGTTGCGGCGGCGGCCACAGAGTGGGAGCGGCGCCGGGCGGACCTCGACTACGAGATCGACGGGATCGTGATCAAGGTCGACTCGCTCGACCAGCAGCGGCGGCTGGGAGCGCTGCACTCGCGGCCGCGGTGGGCGCGCGCGTTCAAGTGGGCGCCGATGACCGCGACCACGCGGCTGAACAAGATCTCGATCCGCGTCGGACGAACGGGCGCGCTGAATCCGTGGGCGATGCTCGAACCGGTGGAGGTCGGGGGCGTGACCGTTTCACGGGCCACGCTGCACAACGAGGAGGACATCAACCGCAAGCAGATTCGCGAGCGAGACGTGGTGATCGTCCAGCGCGCCGGCGACGTGATTCCTCAGGTCGTCGGTCCCGCGGGCGCACATCAGCGCGGGACGAAAGAGTTCCGGATGCCTGAAAAGTGCCCGCTTTGCGGGGCAAAAATCGTCAAGCCCGAGGGCGAGGCGATGCACCGATGCCCGAACAGGAACTGTCCCTCCCGCGGAATCGAGACGCTCAACAACTGGGTGATGGCCGCCGCGGACATCGAGGGGGTCGGCGAGCAGCTGGTGCGCCGCCTCTGGGAGCTCGGTCTCGTCCGGTCGCTTCCCGACCTCTACCGCCTGACCAAGGAGCAGCTGCTCGAGCTCGATGGCTTCCAGGAGAAAAGCGCTACCAACGTGATCGACGCGATCGAGGCCTCGCGCCGGCAGATTCCGTTCAGCAGGGTGCTCTTCGGCCTCAACATCCCGGACGTCGGCTGGGTGACGGCGCAGAATCTCGCCCGCCACTTCGGCACCGTCGACAAGCTGATCGATGCGTCTCAGGAAGAGGTGGAGGAGGTCGACGGCATCGGCCCCGAGCGGGCCGAGGCGATCGTCGAGTGGTTCGTCGATGCGGAAAACCGCGCCCTCGTCGGCGAGCTCGAGAAGATCGGCCTGCGGTTCGAGGTCAGCGACGAGGAGCGTCCCGTCGAGGGACCGCTGACCGGGAACACGTACGTGATCACCGGCACGCTCGAGTCGATGACGCGGGAAGAAGCGGCGGCCGAGCTCGAGGCCCGTGGCGCGAAAGTTGCCGCCTCGGTATCGAAGAAGACCACTGCCGTCGTCGTCGGCGAGGACCCCGGCGCCAGCAAGTTCAACAAGGCGCGCCAGCTCGGGACGCCGCTCCTCGACGAGAAAGCGTTCACCAAACTGCTGGCTGCGAACCAGCCGCCCGTCTCGGCGGCGCAGATGCCGTCGGCCCCGCGGACGCGCTTCGGACGCTAACCCACGGCGGCAAGGACCGTCGCAAAGCGGTCCTGCGCCCGCCGCGCCCAGGTGTACGAGACCGGCCGGCCGTTTTGCAGCACCGAAAAGGCGTAGCGGCTGCGCACGAAGCCCGAGAGCGCCGACGCGATCGACGTCGTGCCGGTCTTGGCGAGCACGACTCCCAGCGCGGGAGGCCGGCGCAGGCGGTCCTTGAGCGTCCCGGTGCGACCGGCGACCGCCAAGGCGGTGACGAAGGGTCGCCTGATCGAGGTGTCATCCCAGGCGGCATGGAGGATCCCGACGACCGCCCGGGCCGTCAGCCGGTCCAGTGACGAAAGCCCAGAGCCGTCCACGATCCTGACCCCCGCGAGCGGGATTCCGGCCTCCGCAAGGGTCGCCCGCACCTGGGAGGCGCCGGCGGCCGTCGTCCCCGCGCCGTTCGCGGCGCCGATCTGCTTCAGCAGCAGTTCGGCGGTGAAGTTGTCGCTCTCGCTGTCCATGAAGCGCACGATCTGCGCGAGGGGCGGCGACAGCACCTCGGCGAGCCCCTGCGCGTCCGGGCCCGCTACCCCTCGAGTTGCGCGTCCGTTTACCGAGACGCCTTGCTTGCCCAGCGCGTCCTTGAACAGTGCCGCGGCCGCCGCGGCCGGAGCACTCGAATGATGAGTGTGAAACCAGGTTCGGTCGACTGTCAGCGCCGAGAGCGGCTCGGACTGGGTGATATAGAAGGACGGCTTCCAGCCTGGTGCTGTTCGGCGGGAGTCGAAGTAGGACTCGTCTCCGAGCACCGACCCGGCGACTTTGCGGATGCCCGCTGCGCGCACCTGCTGGGCAAGGTTGACCAGATCTGCATCGTTGAGGGTCGGGTCGCCGTGTCCCTGCAAGACGAGTGAGCCCTGCCAGGTCGTCCCGACGAGTGCACCTTGTCCGACCACCTCGGTCGGGATCCGGAAGTCGGGGCCGAGGAGTTCCAGGGCGGCATACGTCACGGGGAGCTTCTCATTCGAAGCAGGCACGAGGGAAAGGGCCGAGTGACGGCCGAAGACCACGGCCCCGGTCTCCAGGTCGAGGACGACGGCGGCCGAATGAGCGACCGGCACATGAGGCACCGCCAACGCCCGCGCGAGCCGCTCCGTCAGAGGCTTCGAGCTTGCCGAGCCGGTGGCGCCGGAGGCCGCAAACGCGAGAGCGGTGGCACACGCAAGCAGGACGGCGAGGGCCCGGCGCACCGATCCATTGTTCAGACCGGTAAGCAACGGGTCAAGATTCATGGGCCTCAAGCGGGCCCAAGATAGTCCAAGCGGCCCATGAACAGGCACCTTCAGGGCGTGATAATCCCCTGGATGACCCCTGATGCGGCGATTGATTTCGGCACGCTGTGCCGTGAGCTCGACGCGCTGAGCAAGAGCCCGCCCGCGCGCGACGAGCAGACGCGCGCGCGCTTCGAGCGCACGCTCACCGACGGCTACGCACAGGCGCATTCGCTCGAGGCAGAGCAGCTTCGGATCGAGCGCCGGATGGGCAAGCTCGCCGCGGAGATGAGCACTCGAGACCGCGAGCTCAAGGCCGACGAGCTCGCCGAGCTCTCGCTCCGCCTTAGCCGAGCCTCGGTCGACCTGCGGGAGCTGCGGCGGCTGCTTGCGACGGCTCGCCGTCGTGTCTCTGCAGCGGCCTAGTCGTCAGACGATTCCGCTTCGAACCGCGTACACCGCTGCTTGGATGCGGTTGTCGATCTGCAGCTTCATCAGGATGTTCGAGATGTGGTTCTTGACCGTCTTGGGGCTGATGTGCAGGTCGGCAGCGATCTGAGCATTGTCCTTACCGTTGGCAATCAGCTTCAGCACCTCGATCTCCCGGTCCGAGAGCTCTGCCTTGATCGCCTCGGCCGCCTCCGGTGACGCCGTTGCGGCGCGGATCCGCTCCAGGACCTTGCCGGCGATGGTCGGCGAGATCAGCGATTCGCCGACAGCAGCGGACTGGATCCCTCGCATGACGTCTTCGACAGAAGCGTCTTTGAGCAGGTAGCCGCAGGCGCCCGCGAAGATCGCCTCCATCACGTCGCCGTCCTGATCCGAGATCGTCAGCACGACGACTCGAGTGAGCGGGGCATGGGCGATGATCTTCTTCGTTGCCTCGACGCCGGTCATTCCCGGCATGTTGAGGTCCATGACGACCACGTCGGGCTGCAACTCACGTACGTAGCGAAGCGCGTCGTCGCCGGCCGCTGCCTCGCCGACGACGTCGACGCCCTCCTCCTCGAGCAGGTTTCGCAGCCCCGTGCGGAACAGGTCGTGGTCGTCGACCAACAGCACGCGCGGGCTTACCTGGTCGGGGGTGGTCGTCGTCTCGATGGATTCAGTCACCTCAATCCCCTCCCCTCCAGGGGGTCGCCGCAAGCAGCGAAGTCTACTGGGAGCGCGGCCGGTGCTAGTGCAACGTGATGGTGACCGTTCGCCGGCCCCAGTTCGCCGCGGCGGCGGTGGTCGGGAACCAAAGATCGATCACTGCGCCCTGAATCGCCCCGCCGGTATCCGCGGCGACGCCCTCGCCGTAACCGGGAATCGACATCTGGGTCCCGAGAGGGATGATGCTCGGATCAACGGCGACGACGCCGTAGCCGACCGGTGCGCCGGTGGCGGTGTGGCCCTGCAGCGTGTAGGCGGTCGCGGTTACCGTCAGCGTCGCCTCGCCGGTGGCGGGGGCTGCTGCCTGCGTGGGTGCCGGTGTAGGCGCCGCAGTCGGCGTGGCCACGCGCTCGACGGCAACGCGACGAGCCTGAGCCTCGATCGCCTGTGCCTGGGCATCGAGAGCGCGGATCTGCGCCTGGTTGAGCCTTCGCCTGGTGGCGAGCTCCTGCAGATAGGAGATGCGTCCCGTCTTCGCGGAGACGAGCATGGCAGTCGTGGCGGCGGCGCTCGCCTCGAGCCTATGGAGCTTCTGCGCCCGCGAGGCGAGCCGATGCTGAAGCAGGACGTAGCGATCACGGCTCAGGCGTGCCTGCGCGACGATCGCTCGGTCGGTCTGGGCCGCCGCGTTCTCGGTTTCAAGGCCCGTGAGGGCGTCGTCAAGCGTCTTCGCGCCGAGGACGATGGCCAGTGGGTCTGAGTCGCTGCTCTGCTCGTAGACGGAACGGAGGCGGTTGGCAAGGTTGCGCTGGGAGACGGAGAAGATCCCTTTCGCGATTTTGAGCTCGCGCCGCGTCTCCGTGGCCTGGCGGTCGACCGCGGCGGCCTGGGTGCGTACCGAGGCGAGCTGGGCCTCGGCCCGGCTGAGCCGGCTGTCGAGCGCGTAGAGGTTCAAAACCGCGGACCGCGAACGAGACGCGATGGCCATGTTTTCCGCCGACAAACGCTGCGCCTGTTGCCTGAGCGAGCCGCCCGAGCCGGCACCGCTTGCCGGGAGCACAACCCCCGCCGCGGCGAGTGAGCACGCGGCCAGCGGGAGTAGGCGTGCCCGCCGGGTTATCGGGGTCGCCGGCACGACGCAGGAACCTAGCAGAGCGTTTGTGCGACTGCGACAGCGCCTCGCAATGCGAGGTTTAACGCTTGATAGACGGGTTGCGACCGTCCGAATGGGTTGCTAGGGTGCCGCACTTGTGACGAACCGGCCCCTCCCGGGGCGCCGATCGGGCCCAGCGACCGGATGGTTTCGCCGCTCGATTAGACGTACGGCGCCGGCAGTCATGTTTCTGTGCTTCGCGGCTGCGCTGACGGCGACTCCGGCGGTAGGCGACCCGTCGATCGCTTCAAAGCAGGCCGAGGCGCAGAGCGTGATGGGCCAGGTTCAGCAGCTGGACTCGAGTCTCGAGCGGGTGGTCCAGGCGTACGACCTGGCGACGGTCAAGCTGAACAAGGTCCGGGCCGACTTCAAAGCGAATCACGCGCAGCTCCAGATTGCGAAGCAGAGCCTCAAGCGCGCCCAGGACGCCCTCTCGGCTCGGCTCGTCTCGCTTTACACGTCCGACGGACAAAACGACTCCCTGGAGGTGCTGCTCGGAGCCTCGAGCCTGGACGATCTCGTCAGCCGCTTCAACACGGCGAACCGCATTTCCGCCCAGGACACCCAGGTGCTTGGCGAGGTCACGCACCTCGACGCGGAGGTCAAGGCACGGGAAGCCCGGCTGAAGCATGCGAAGGCCGAAGCGGCGGCGCTCGTGCGCGAACGGGCTTCGGAAAAAGCGTCGATCGAGGGTCAGCTTGCCGCCAGGCGTGCGCTGCT
>DATFXA010000145.1:0-4553 GCA_035258645.1 Gaiellaceae bacterium | reverse complement strand
GAGCGGTTCGTGCCGCTGGAGCAGCTGATCGCCAGACACCTGGCGGCGCTCTTCCCCGGGATGGAAGTCATCGAGCACTCGCCGTTCAGGGTCACGCGCAACACCGACTTCGACGTCGAGCTCGAGGGCGAGGAAGACATGGTCGCCGCTGTCGAGTCCGTCCTGCTGAGACGGCGGCGGTCGCCGATCGTCGTGCGGCTCGAGGTCGACTCGTCGATGTCCGAGGAAACGCTCAGCCTGCTGATGCGCGAGCTCAAGATCGAAGAGAACGATGTCGACCGAACAAATGGGCTTCTTGCCCTGGGCGGCCTTTGGTCGATCGCGAGCCTCGACCGGCCCGAGCTCAAGTGGGAGCCTCTGAAGCCGGTTACTCAAACTCGGTTGATCTCAATCGACGACTCGGGCTCGCCGGACCTCTTTGCGGTGATTCGCGACGGGGATGTGCTCGTCCAGCATCCCTACGATTCGTTCGACAGCTCGGTCGAGGCGTTCATCGAAGACGCCGCACGTGACCCCGACGTCCTCGCCATCAAGCAAACGCTGTATCGGACCTCCGCAGACGAGACCGGGATCATGAAGGCGCTGATTCGCGCTGCGGGCGAGGGGAAGCAGGTCGTCTGCATCGTCGAGCTGAAGGCACGCTTCGACGAGGAGGCGAACATCGCCTGGGCGCAGCAGCTCGAAGACGCCGGCATCCATGTCGCCTACGGGGTCGTCGGGCTGAAGACGCATGCAAAGCTGGCCTTGGCGGTACGGCGCGAAGGACGTGGGATCCGGCGATACGCCCACATCGGCACCGGCAACTACAACCCCGAAACCGCTGCGGTCTACGAGGACATCGGCCTCTTCACCGCCGACCCGGAAATCACCGCCGACGTCTCCGACGTCTTCAACCTCCTCACCGGCTACAGCCGACAGCAAGACTTCCGCACGCTGCTCGTCGCACCCTCCGGGCTACGAGCCCGCCTGCTCGAGCTGATTCAGTCCCAGGCGGTACCGGGCGGGCAGATCACGATGAAGCTCAACAGCCTGGTCGACCACAGCATGATCGACGCTTTGTACGACGCCTCGCAGGCCGGCGCGCGGATCGACCTGATCATCCGCGGCATGTGCTGCCTGCGACCCGGCGTCCCGTCGCTGTCCGAGGGCATCCACGTCCGCTCGATCGTCGGCCGCTTTCTCGAGCACTCGCGCATCTACCGCTTCGGGGGTGGGTCAGACGCCACCTACCTGATCGGCTCGGCCGACCTGATGGAGCGGAACCTCGACCGCCGGGTCGAGGTGCTCGCGCCGGTACGCGACCCGGCCCTGCAGGCGCGGCTGGACGAGATCCTCGAGGTTCTGCTTGCGGACGACTCGCTTGCCTGGAGGCTGAACGGCGACGGCGTCTGGCGCCCCCCGCCGTCGGCCGGCGGCGTGAACTCTCAGACGCGGCTCGAAGAAGCCGCACGCGCGCGGGCGCGGCCCGTCGCGGCGGTCTGACGGAGCAACGTATTGGGACAGTCCCCATTCGGGGACAGTCCCCCACTTCACGGAGCCGGAACAGCCACCCGATTCGCCGGCACCACCTGCGGTTGGAAGGCGAACACGTCGCGGCTCTGCGGGTCGACCAGCACCTTCACCCAGTTGACGTCGTTCGTGTCCCAGTCCGGGTGCGCGCCGAACGTGTGGTCACCGAAGGTCTCGACGCGGATGAAGTTCTCGACCCGACGACCGCTCGAGTCGAGCAGTGGCTTGTCGACCATGAAGTAGTGGGAGTCGCCGTGGACGAGCACGACCGGCTTCCGGAAGGCGATCGTCTCGTCGCGCAAAGCCGAAAGGATGTCGTGGAACCCGTCGGGGTTGCCGTCCGTCTCTTGGAGGGTCGTCGAGTTGCGCTTCGGTGCCCCCTGGTAACCGCTGGTATCGAAGCCTGGATCTCCCTGCCAGACGATCATCACCCCCGCCGACCCTTTGGCCCGTGCCTCGTCGAATGTCTGGTGCAGCCACAGTTCGTCGGCGGCCTCTCTAGCCGCGTATTCCGCGGGGTCGCCGCTGGGATCGCCCGCGCCGCTCGAGCAGAGGTTGTTGCACGTTCCCTGGACGTTGAGCGTGGCGTAGGTGACCTCGTGGAACGTCCAGCGTCGGTTCTCGACGCACCCGGTCTTGACGCGCTCGCCCTTATCCACTCCCCAGCAAAGCGGTGCCGTCTGCTCCTCGAGCTCCATCGGGTGCTCGCCGAGCGACTCGTCCGTGTTGAAAAAGAAGCCGCGCTCGAACTGGAGCCGCTCGAGCGAGTCGAACCCGCCGTTCGAGGTGCGGTCGCAATCGGTCCAGTCGTTGTCGCCCGGAGTGAAGATCGCCGGCTTCTCGAGCGCATTGAAGTACCCCAAGGCCTGCGAGTAGATCGACGGCTCCGTGGCGCTCTGGCAGGTGGTCGGCGTTTTCGATCCGACGATCGCGTTCCCGGCCTTCAGGTCGCCGTCGTGGATCGAGAACTTCAGGTCCTGGCTGTTCATGTCGGCAACCAGGTTCGGCACGCCCGTCTGCGCCTGCACGTCGGAGTAGGGCATGTCCCCCCACAGGCCGATCGCGTACTCGAAGGTCTTGTTGTTCCCGGGGCCCTTTCCGGCGCCGGCGATCCCCGTGGCCACTGCTCCTGCCGCCGCGATCGCGAGCAGTACGAACCAGAGCGGCTTCTTCGACATGCTTCCTCCCCTCGTGAGAACCGGTGGGGAAGCCTTTCTCCTGCCTGCGCGGCCGTGGGTATCAGGGTGGAGGCGCTCGCGTGTGGATCTGGTGAATCCGTTTAGGGTGTCGGCCATGAGCAGCGTGCAGGACCGGTCGATACCGTTGGCCGCCGGAACCGAGGCACCCGAGTTCACGCTTCACTCGACTCCGGACCAGCGGGTTTCGCTCTCGGAGTTCCGCGGCAAGCCCGTGATCCTCGCCTTCTATCCGGAGGACTGGAGCCCGGTCTGCTCGGACCAGCTCGCCCTGTACCAGGAGCTACTGCCGGAGTTTCAGCGGTTCGACGCCCAGCTGCTCGGGATCTCCGTCGACGGCATCTGGTCCCATCTTGCGTTCGCGAGCGATCGCAACCTGCGCTTCCCGCTGCTGTCCGATTTCGAACCCAAGGGCGAGGTGGCGCGCGCGTACGGCGTCTATCGCTCGGCCGACGGAACGAGCGAGCGGGCTTTATTCGTGATCGACGCGGACGGGCTAGTCCATTGGAGCTACCTCTCGCCGGTCGGGATCAACCCGGGCGCCGACGGCATCCTCCGGGCGCTCGACGACCTCCAGTGAGGACCGAGTTCGAGGCCCGCCTCACGGTCCCGGTCAGCGCCGACAGCGACCACATCCAGGGGCCGGCCGACGCACCGCTGATGCTGCTCGAGTACGGCGACTACGAGTGCCCCTATTGCGGCGAGGCGTACCCGATCGTCAAGCAGCTGCAGGAGCAGCTCGGAGACCGGATGCGCTTTGTGTTCCGCAACTTCCCGATCACCACCTCGCATCCGCACTCCGAGCAGGCGGCCGAGGCCGCCGAGGCCGCCAACGGGCAAGGCCGCTTCTGGGAAATGCACGACTACCTCTACGAGCACCAGCGACACCTCGAAGACGCCGACCTGCACGCCTACGCCGAACAGCTCGGGCTCGATCTCGACCGGTTCGATCGCGAGCTCGCCGACCACACCTACGCCGAGCGCGTGCGCGAAGACTTCATGAGCGGTGTGCGCAGCGGCGTGAACGGAACGCCGAGCTTCTACATCAACGGCATTCGCCACGACGCTTCGTACGACTACGAGACGCTGCTTTCTGCGCTCGAGCGCGAGTGACGATTCGATGGTCACGAAGCAGAGCCCACGGACGGTCGAAGAGACCGTCTCTCGCCTCCGGAACCTGATCGACTCCAAGAGCCTGACGCTCTTTGCAGTGGTCGACCACAGCGGCCAAGCGGAAGCCAATGGCCTCTCGCTCCGCGACACGAAGGTCGTCCTCTTCGGCAGTCCGGAGGCCGGGACACCGGTAATGCAGGCACACCCACTCGTAGCCCTGGACCTGCCGCTCAAGATCCTCGTTTGGGACGACGACGGCCAGACACAGGTGACCTACCTCGCCCCCGCCGAGCTTGCCGCGCGGTACGACCTCGGCGACGAACTGGCCGCCAGGCTTGCCGGAATCGACGCGCTCACCGACGCAGCGACTGCGCCATAGCCGTCGACGCGGAGAAACAGGCGGCGGCCGACGCTGCTGTGTTGCTCATCCGCGACGGGATGCGCGTCGGTCTCGGCACCGGCACGACGGTCTCGCACCTGTTGCCACTGCTTCCCGGCCACGCGCAAGGCGTCACCTACTTCGCCAGCTCCCCTGGGACCGAGCGAGCCGCCGTCGAGCTCGGTCTCGACGTTCAGCAGTTCGAACGACTGGACCGCCTCGACCTGACGATCGACGGCGCCGACCAGGTCGCGCTCGACGGTTGGCTGGTCAAGGGAGGCGGCGGCGCACACACCCGCGAGAAGATCCTCGCAGCCGCGGCCGAGCGCTTCGTCGTCATCGTCTCCGAGGACAAG
>DATFXA010000144.1:0-3119 GCA_035258645.1 Gaiellaceae bacterium | reverse complement strand
GCAGGAGACGCGCCCGGGTTGAGCTACACCGCCTGCAGATGGACGTTTGCCAGCGCTGCGACCTGCACGTCCACTCGCTCTACTCGACGGACAGCGGGAACTACGCGCTTCGCCGCGCCCGACTAGGTGAGTCATATACCGCGCCGGAGCGCGTGTACGACACCTGCATGCGCCGCGGCATGAGCATCGTGACGATCAGCGACCACAACACCCTCGAGGGTGGCCTCCGGATCGCCGACCGGCCGAACACGTTCCTATCCGAGGAGGTGACGACGCAGTTCCCGGAGGACGAGGTGCCCTTGCACGTCCTCGTCTGGAACCTCACCGAAGAGGATCACCGCAACCTGCAGGAGTACCGGCACTCGGTCTACGAGCTCGTCGACTTCCTGCGGTCCCAAAAGCTCGCGCATGCGCTCGCGCATCCGCTGTATCGGATGGGCGCCCCGCTCACTGTCTCGCACGTCGAGCGGATGATGTTGCTCTTCCGCGTCTGGGAAGTGCGGAACGGCGCCCGCCCGCAGTCGTCGAACATGCTGGCCGAGGCGCTGAGAGCCGCCTGCACGCCCGGCTACCTGGAGACCGTGGCGGAACGCCACGGCATCGAGCCTCGTCACGGTGGGCCGATCGGGATCTCCGCTGGATCGGACGACCACGGCGCCCTCGACATCGGCACCACCTGGACAGAGGCGGAAGGGGAGACACCGAGCGACTTCCTTGCCGAGGTCACGGCCGGCCGGGCGACGATCGGAGGCGAGCACGGATCGAGCCTCAAGCTCGCCCACGCCGTCGGCGCTCTGTTGCTGAACGCCTACCGCGCGTCAGGCCGGACGATTCCCGAGCCGGTCGGCGAGAAGCTCAGCCCGTTCTTCGACGAGCCGCTCGAGGCTGAGAACCGCCACGAGCAGATCATGACGGCGACGTCGTCCCTCGCCCGGAAGCTCGCAGCCTCGGCGCGCGACGGCGCGCTCGATCTCGACGAGCTGCCGTCGTTGGGAACGCGGCTCGGCGCCCTTCTCCTCGCGGGGTCGATCGAAGCGCCCTTCGTCGCGGCGGTGCGTCACCACGCGCAGACCAGGATCGGCGTCAACGAGCTCGAGTCCGAGTTCTTCGGCGCAGGTCCCTCGCTTGCCGAGCCGCGGGCACTCGTCTTCACGGACACGTACTTCGAGACGAACGGCGTCGCCGGGACGATGCGCCGCCTCGCGGAGCGCAGCGCCGACGGCCTGCCGGTGACGGTGGTCACCTGCGGCGAGCCGGCCGAGGAGCCCGGTCTGAGGTTGGTGCCGCCGGACTGGTCGGTGCAGCTTCCCGCCTACGAGTCGATCCATCTACGGATTCCTTCGTTCAGTCAGGTCCTCGACTACGTGGAGCGCCAGGAGCCGGACGTCGTGCAGGTGGCGACGCCGGGTCCCGTAGGGCTTTGCGGGCTTGCCGCGGCCAAGGCCCTCGAGATCCCGGTCGTCGGTTCCTACCACACCGAGTTCGGCCCCTACGCGCTGCACCTGACGCGCGACCTGCTGGTCAGTGAGGGGCTCGACCGCTACGTCGACTGGTTCTACCGGCAGTGCGCGATCGTGCTCGGCCCGACGAGGTCGGTCGCCGATGCGCTCGAGCGCAAGGGGCTGTCCGGCCGCACGGGCGTCTGGGGCCGAGGCGTCGACGGCGACCGTTTCAACCCGGCCAACCGGGACGCGGAGCTCCGCGAGAAGCTACTCGACGGCGCCCAGGTGCTGGCGCTCTACGTCGGGCGCGTCTCGCACGAAAAACGGGTCGACCTCTTGTCCCGCGTCGCGGATCTCGTCGGCCCGGTCAAGTTTGTGGTCGCAGGTGACGGCCCGCAGCGCGAGGCGCTCGAAGCCGCCGCGCCGGTCAACGTCACCTTCGTCGGCGAGCTGCACGGGCAAGAGCTTGCGAGGCTCTATGCCAGCGCCGATATCTTCTGCTTCCCGAGCACGACCGACACGTTCGGACAGGTGCTGCTCGAGGCCGCCGCTTCCGGGCTCCCGGTCGTCGCGGCCGCTGCCGGCGGCGCGGTCGAGCTCGTGCGCGACGGCGAGACAGGCCTGCTCGTTGAGCCGGACGATCCCCAGGCGTTCGCCGATGCGGTCCGGGCGCTCGCGCTGCTCCCGCAACGGCGAGCCGTCCTTGGGGCAGCGGCCCGAAGTCACGCGCTCGCGCACACGTGGGAACGCTCGATCGACGAACTGCGGGCCGCGTATCGGCTCGCCGTCGGCAGGTCGCGGCTCTGGCCGACCCGCGTAGCAGCTTGACCGATTCAGGACGTCATCGCACGATGCGTCGATGCGCAAACTTTTTCTTCCCGGCTATGGCGCCACCGGTCGCCTCTATGCGCGCGGGCTCGAGGAAGGCTGGCAGGCACTCGAGCCGCCACCGTTTCATGCCACCAATGGCGCGCTCGCGTCATACGTCGACTGGGTTCGTCGGGAGCTGAGGCGTAACGACCGTCCGATCTGGCTCGCCGGGCACTCGATGGGCGGTGCGCTTGCGATGCTTGCCACCACGGCTGACCCGAGGCGCGTCGCGCGGCTGACCCTCGTCTCGCCGGCCGGGCTTCCGTTGCGGAAGCCGATTCCGGCGAGCCTCGTGCTCTTCGCGACGCAGGTCGCGCGGCGCAGGTATGGGTTCGACGAGATCCGGCGGGAGGTCGGCCAGGCCTTGCGGGCGCCACGTGCCGCGCTGCGTCTCGCACAAGCGGTGCGGAGACTCGACCTGACCTCGGAGATGCGGAGCCTGCGCGCTTCAGGCGTCCCGGTGGAGGTCGTCGGCTGCAGCACGGACTCGCTCGTGACGCCGGCCCACTGCCGCGAAGTCGCGTCGATTCTCGGGGCCGACTACCGTGAGCTCGAGCTAGCCGGGGGACACATGTGGATGCTCACGGCCTGGCCGGTCTTTTCCGAGCTGCTCTGAGGCCGAGTCGATCCGTCGCCGCCGGGCTGCGGCCGCGGCACGCACGAGGCGCGAGACCCCGAGGACGAGGAGAAAGAGGCCCAGTAGCGCGACCGCGGTGTCGAGGCTGCTCCCGGGCTTCGCGAGCGCGTAGATGCCGACGATGAGGGCAGCGATGCTCGCGAAGGCACCCAGATAGCGCTCCGAGGTCG
>DATFXA010000143.1:0-7616 GCA_035258645.1 Gaiellaceae bacterium | reverse complement strand
CCAGAATGTGGATCCCCAACACGTCCCGGGTCTCGGCGTCGACGAGCAGTTTGAGGAGTCCGGAGCGGTCGCCCGCGATCTCGCCACGGGCGAGCTCGCGGTAGCGTGCGAGGCCGACGACGTAGGGAACCGCCGCCTCGGTCAGCTCGCGCTCACTTGGGCCGAGGAACGAGATCTCGGGGATCGTGTAGATCCCGTATGGAAGCAGGTTCGAAAGAGCCCTCAGCGGCTCGCCGAAGGCGGCGAGCGTCGCGAGGCGGCCTTGCTCCATCGATGTGGCCGCAAGGCTGGGAAAGCCGATGACGTCGCCGGCGGCGAAGATGTGCGGCTGAGTCGTGCGAAAGTCGGGGCCGACTGGGATCCGGCCGCGCTCGTCCGCTTCGAGCCGCGCAGCGGCGAGGTTCAGGGACCCCGTCGCGCCCTGCCTGCCCGCCGCGTAGAAAACGATCTCCGAGGGAATCAGCTTGCCGCTCCGCAGCCGCGTGACGACCGCGCCGTCGAATCGCTCGACCGCCTCGACCGCCTCGCCGAGGCGGAAGGTGACACCCAGTCCGCGCAGGTGGTACTGCAGCGCCTCGGCGATCTCGTCGTCCACGAAATCGAGAATGCGCGACCGCTTCTCGACGAGGGTCACCTGCACACCGAGCGCAGCGGCCATCGAGGCGTACTCGAGGCCGATGACGCCGCCCCCGACAATCGTGATCGTGCGCGGAATCTTGCTCAGTCGAAGCATCCCGTCCGAGTCGAGGACGGTGCGGTCGTCGAAGTCCACTCCTGCCGGACGCGCGGGCGTCGTTCCGACCGCGATCACGTACCGATCGGCGAGGAGGCGACGGCTGGTCCCGGAGGCATGGATCTTCAGCGTGTGCGGATCGAGGAACGACGCGGTTCCGAGAACCACGTCGACGCCGTTGCGGCGCAGCTGGTCGCGAATCACTTCTCGCTCGTGCTCGATGACCGGCTCCGTGCGCCAGAGCAAGTCGTCGATCGTGACCTCCTGGCGCGTGCGATAGACGCGCTGGCCTTGGCCTGATAGCTCGAGGACGGTCGCGCGCAGGGTCTTCGAGGGCAGGGTGCCCGTGTTGGTGGACACGCCGCCGAGCACGTCTTCGCGCTCGACAATCGCGGCCCGTCTGCCGAGCTTCGCCGCCTGGACGGCCGCCCGCTGGCCCGCAGGACCGGAACCGATCGCCACCAAATCGTAGGTCCCGTGCATCAGGCGGCACGCGCGAGTGCCGGCTGCCGGGGTGTGGAGAGCTCACGGAGGGCCTTCGCCTCGAGCTTGCGGGCGCGATCGCGCGAGACGCCAAGCTCGTCCGCGATTTCGTCCAGGGTGCGCGGCTCGGCGCCGTCCGTGCCGTACCTGAGTTCGAGCACGCGGCGCGAACGCTCGCCGAGAGCGGCGAGTGCCTCGCCGACGCTCTCCTTCTCCTCGGCCTCTCCGATTCCGAAGGCTGGATCGTCTTGCTCGCCGCCGGCGATCATCTCCACGTAGGTGGCGCGATCTTCTTCTCCGATCGGATCGGATAGCGACACGACGGTGCGCGGAGCGCTGCGCAGCCGCTCGACGAGCGCCTCCTTGATGCCAGTGGCGCGGGCGATCTCGGCAGAAGAAGCCGTGCGGCCGAGCCGCTGGGTCAGCTCTTGCTCGGCACGGTCGACCTTTGCGGCGTGCGCCGCAAGGCGGACGGGGAGCCGAATCAGGCGCGATTTCGTCGAGAGCGCCGTGGTGATCCCACGGCGGATCCACCAGCTGGCGAATGCCGAGAACTTCACATCGCGGCGGTGGTCGTACCTCTCGGCGGCCGTCATCAGGCCGAGGTTCCCCTCCTGGATCAGATCGAGGTCGTCGAGCCCCAGGTCGCGGTAGCGGCGGGCAATGACAACAACCAGCCGGAGATTTGACTCGATCAAGCGACGCTTCGCGTTCTCGTCACCCGAGGCGACGAGCCGGGCGAGCCTGAGCTCCTCTGAGCGGCTGAGCGGCGGACGGCGGCCAACCTCTCGGAAGTATTGGGAGACGGAGTCGTCGCTCACGCATCCAACCTACGCCGAGACCCCGGAGGATCGCATCGGCGAAATTGCTCAATTTGGCTCAGAAGCCAGGTCCGAGCTGAAGCTCATCGAGAAGACTGGCCGAGTCTAGGCGGATACGGTGGCAGGAGCCACATCGTCGCCGAGCGGCAGCCGTGCCAGCTGGGTGCGCGAGGTCAATCCGAGCTTCGCGAAGACGCTTCGCAAGTGAGAATCGACTGTGCGCGGCGAGAGGAACAACATCGCTGCAACTTCCTTGTTCGAGAAGCCTTCTGCGACGAAACGGGCAATTTGAAGCTCCTGCGGCGTCAGCTGTTCAACGGTGCTGGGGTCGCGCTTCCGCGCGGTCTCTCCGGTGGCCCGGAGCTCGGCCGCCGCGCGCTCAGCCCAGGGTGCGGCGCGAAGGCGCCCGAATGTCTCGAGGGCGGACCGCAGATGCAAGCGCGCATCCACACGATGGCGCTCGCGCCGGAGGTGCTCGCCGTAGAGGAGATGGATCCGAGCGAGATCGAACGGCCGCGCGTCGTCCGCGAGCTCGAGCGCCTCCTCGTACGCCGCCGTTGCATCGTCGCCGTGGGCGATGAGCGCGCGACAACAAGCCAATCGAGGGCGCGCCCAGGCAGCGCCAGTATGTGAGGCCCACGCGTCGAGCGATTCAAGGACTTCCCCCGCCTCTGCGTCTCGGCCGGTCCGAACCGCGGCCTCGATTCGGTCGGGCGCGGTTTCCATCATCAGCGTGTCCGCGAAGGATCGCGGCGCGGTGGCCAGGGAGCTCAGTCGGCTGAGGGCTTCGGCCCAGCGCGCTCTGCCGAGATCCAGAATCGCGAGCGCCCAGATCGCGAAGATCGTTGCCGGACGATGCCCGTGGCTCGTGGCGTGCTCGAGTGCAGCTTCGGCTTGGCGGAGAGCTACCTCGTCCTCTCCGCGGATCGCCGCCACGCCGGCGAGGAGCGCGCGCAGAAACGACAGCGGATTCTCGGCGCCAATCTCGTGTGCGAACTGAGCGGCCTCGGTGCCCACGAGCTCCGCCTCGTCAAAGCGCTGTTCGACGAACTCGTTCGCGGCATGCGTGCCTAGCGCATAGACGAGGATTCCGATCGCGCCCCGTGCTCGCGCCAGCGATGCCGCACGTCTGGAGAGGGCTGCTACCTCCCGCTCCTCACCTAAAAGCTTCGCGGCCAAAGCGGCCCACTTGCCGTACCTCGGATCGTCAGCAACGGCGGCCGATCTCACGACACGCTCCAGAAGGGCGACCCCGCGCTCGAGGTCGTGCGCGGCGATCGCTCCCAGGGCATTGAGAAAGTCGGCGACGAAGGCCGATGGCTCGTCACCCTGTGGGGGTTCGATCGTGACCGCGAGGCGGCTGATCTCCGTCTGGACGGTGAAGTCGCCTCCGTCACTCGCCGCAAGCGTCGCGTCCAACAACAGATCGAGTGCCTTAGCCGGATCTGACGAACTGATCTCTCGGGCGGCCTCGATCAGCAGCGGCGCGGCGTCCAGTGGCCGACCCCTTCGTATCTGAGCCAGGGCGAGAGAGCGTGCAATCTCCGCGCGCAAGGGTGGCTCCTGGACGAGCGGCGACGCCTCCGTTGCCAGCCGCACGGCCTGATCGTCGGCGCCGGCGACAGTCGCGCAACGTGCCGCTCCGACGAGGAGCCGACCGCGTTCTACCTCGTCGGCCGAAAGGTCCGCGGCCCACTCGAGCGCCTTCGCGGCAGCCACGTGTGCCGCCCTGCCCTGTGCGCGCGCTGCTGCCTCCACGAGCGCCCGAACGACCGTGTCGTCGGGCTCGACGACGGAGGCGGCGAGATGCCACGCGCGCCGGTCGGCATCGTCACCGTCGGCGTGGATCGCTGCGGCAAGAGCCCCATGCGCCACCCGGCGCTCACTCGACGTCGCCGCCCCGTACACCGCCGACCGTACGAGCGGATGCCGGAAATAGAGCCGCGTGCCATGAACGGAGACGAGTCCGGCCCGCTCGGCGGTGTCGAGGGCGGACCGGCTGTCGCCCAGTCCGGATGCCGCGGCGAGGACGACAGCGAGGTGCTGGGAATCGTCGGCGGCAGCGATCAGAAGGAGGCGCTGCGTGTCGTCGGGGAGCCGTCGGACGCGCTCGAGGAAGATGCGTTCGACCTGTCTTGTGAGGGGAAGCGTCTCCGGAAGCGGCTCGTCTCCCGCGAGCTGAGCTTCGGTGAGCGCGGATGGGAGCTCCATTAACGCGAGTGCATTCCCTTGAGCCTGCTCGAGCAGGCGATCGAGGACTGATGAGTCGACATCGACGCCCGCTTCACGCGCGAGAAGGGTCGAGGCGGCCTCGCGATCGAGCCCCTCGAGGGCGAGCGAGGGAATGCCTGCGGCGTCGAACCCCCCGAGATCGCCCTCACGCGCGCCGAAGAGCATCACGATTCCCTCCGCGTCGACACGACGCGCGACGAACAGAAGCGCCTCGGCGGACGCGCTGTCAAGCCACGGCGCGTCATCCACGACACAGAGCACGGGGCGGCGGTCAGCGAGCTCAGCGAGCAGGGACAGGCAGCCGGCAAAGACGAGAAAGCGCTCGTGCGCCGTGCCCGCCTCAAGGCCGAGCGCAACGCGGAGCGCGACCGCTTGCGGCTCGGGCAGCCGGTCAATATGCCCGACGGCCGGCCTCATGAGCTGGTGGAGACCGGCAAACGGGAGCTCCGATTCGGACTCCACACCGTGCGCGGTGAGGACGTGCATGTCCGCTGCGCGCTCGCGCGTGTCGTCGAGCAAAGCCGTCTTCCCGACGCCAGGCTCGCCTCGGAGAATCAAGGCACCGCTCCGCGACGCCCTCGCGTCTTCCAGCAACGCCCCGATCTGGGCGCGCTCAGCATCACGCCCGTACAGCATTCTTAGATCGTACGCCGAGGCTTAGTCCGGCGGAACGCCGGTCAACTGTTGAGCATCGAGCGCCGGGCGCGGGCTACACCCGTACGGGTCGAACAAACATCGTCAACCCGCTTCGCATTTGAGAATCGACCGTCCGCGGCCGGAACAGCAGTGCCTCCGTCTGTTGGCGATTAGGCGATCTCGCCGATGCGATCCGGGCGGTTATGTCGGGACATTGGCTGCATGACACAGCTTCAGATCGACCCAAAGGCATACGCTCGCCGTTGGAAGACGCTCGCGGTACTTTCGTTGAGCCTGGTCATCATCGGGCTCGACAACACGATTCTGAACGTCGCTCTGCCGAGCGTGCAGAAGGAGTTCACGTCATCGACGTCCAGCTTGCAATGGATCGTTGACTCCTATCTGCTCGTCTTCGCCTGCCTGCTCCTCACCATGGGCACGCTCGGCGACCGGTTCGGACGCAAGCGCGCACTGCAGACCGGGCTCATTCTCTTCGGCGGAGCCAGTCTCGGCGTGCTGCTCGTCGACACGACGAACGAACTGATCGCGGTCCGCTCGCTGATGGGAGTGGGCGGAGCGCTAATCATGCCGGCGACGCTATCGATCATCACCAATGTCTTCCCGAGCGAGGAACGGGGGAAGGCGATCAGCATCTGGGCTGGGCTGGCGGCCGTCGGCATCGGCCTCGGCCCGCTCTTCGGCGGCCTCTTGCTCGAGTGGTTCGACTGGACCTCGGTCTTCCTGGTCAACGTGCCGGTGGCTGCGATCGCACTCGCGGCAGGGTTCGTGCTCGTCCCCGAAAGCCGGGATCCGAAGCCGGGCGCCTTCGACCTCGTCGGCGCCTCGCTCTCGATCGCAACGCTCGTCACGCTCGTCTACGGGATTATCGAAGCACCCAACCGAGGCTGGACGGACACGCTCATCCTCGGCTGCTTCGCTGCCGCTGCTGCGCTCGCGTTCGCCTTCGTACGCTGGGAGCGTCACACGGGCCACCCGATGCTGAACCTAGCCTTCTTCCGCAACCCGCGCTTCAGCGTCGCGTCGACCGGGATCAGCTTTGCTGCGTTCGCGCTTTTCGGCTCGATCTTCGCGCTCACGCAATACCTCCAGTACGTGCAAGGTTACTCGGCTCTCGAGGCGGGAGCGGGAATGGTTCCGGTTGCCTTCGGACTGATGGCCGGCGCTGGCTCGAGCGTCAAGCTCGTCGGGCGCGTCGGCACGACCAGCGTCATGACAGCCGGGCTGGTCGGCCTGGGCACGCTGCTCTCGCTCAGCCTCTTCTGGACGGCCGACATGCCCTACTGGCTGATCGGCCTGTGGCTCTTCGGCCTGGCGCTTTCGATGGGCTGGATCATGGCCCCGGGCACCGGTTCAGTGATGGGCTCCGTGCCCAAGGAGAAGTCTGGCGTCGCGTCGGCGATGAACGACGTGTCGCGCCAGGTCGCCGGCGCCCTCGGCGTGGCGGTGATCGGCTCGCTGATCACATCCCTCTACTCCTCGAGCATCAACGACTCCGTCGCGCGGCTACCCAACGGCGCGCGGGCCGCCGCCGAGGACTCGGTCGGCGGTGCGAGCGCTGTCGCGGCGTCGCTGCCGCGTGGGCAGGGCGCGCACCTCGTCCACGCGGCGGGAACCGCGTACACGAACGCACTTGGAATCGGTTTCACCGTCGCCGCGGCCTTTGCGCTTATCGCAGCGGTACTGGTGAAACTATGGCTGCCTTCGGAGGGGGCAACGCAGCACGCTGGCGATCCAGAGTCGATGCCCGACGCCGCGGCGGAGGCAGCGTGACCCAAAGAGCCACACATGGGACCGGGCGCTCGCCAGTCTTCTACCGATTTTCGACCCTTCTGAGCTGATCCACCCCGATCTCAGATGATCGCAACTGGCTCAGCCAGGCCAATCCGATGCACCATGGCCTGGATCCGCACGTCTCAGCCTGCCTGGGGGACGCTTGAGAATACTCCCTCCCTCCCGAGTCCGCCGGGGTAGTGTCGCGGGCCCACGAGGAACGGCGGAAGGCGGCGGAAGGAAGGGCCGAGCCGCGCGCCGTCGTCAGAGGGCATGTCCCGCGACTCGGCCCTGACCGGGGGATTAGCTGGGCCGCCCGAAGGCTTCAGCAATTGTGCCTGTAGGCGAGCCTGACCGCGAAGGGCTGCATCTACCGAGCGTTTGCCTGCTTTACGCGGCTGGTCCCGTGCGGTACGCGGTAAACATCCCAGCGGCGCCGAGAACGATCACAGCGAGCGGAGTCGGGCACCACCAGTGCTCCCAGAGAGCGGCTATGCCATTGCCGCTCTCAAGCCCGACCCCAAAGACGCCGAGGAACACGAACGCCGCACCGAGCACTAGGCCGACGCGCTTCACGACGACAGCTTAGCGCTGTCGCGGCATCAGATCCCGGCCGATTCGATTGTCGGGAACGATATGCTCGTGCGGCCGTCCGGGCCCCGGAGAGGAGGACCGGATGGCGTTTCTATTTCAGGCTCGAGACGACGGGCGGCATGCCCGCCGAGCCGCCAACGTTGACGAGCGCGGTCCCGAACTGGAGCTCGGGCGACACGATTGCCCTCGGCGCGGGAAGGATGCTGCGCGTAATCGATGTTCGCGACGACGACGCCGACCAGCCGCCCGTCCTGGTCGTCGAGGACATGGCCGGATGAGCGTCAAGCTCGCGGCGACGCGTAGGGTCACTCGGGGCCGGGAGGACG
>DATFXA010000142.1:0-16730 GCA_035258645.1 Gaiellaceae bacterium | reverse complement strand
TCGCGCTCGAGCTCGACCTCGGGTCGATCTCCGTCAGCGCGGTCGGGGCCATCGCCGGCGCATCCCTCTTCGGGCCCCGGGCAGCGCTTGCGCTCGCGCTCACGACGGCGGCGGTGGAATGGAGCGCGCGCAGGCAGTCACTGCATCACGTGCTCTTCAACATCGGGACCCTTTCGCTTGCGTCACTTGCAGCCTTCGCGGCCTTCTCGCTGCACAGCTTCGACGTGCAAGGCGACCCGGGCCGCATGCTGACGATCGTGGCCGGCGTCGCCGCGGGCTTCGCCTACTTCGCGGTCAACATGGGCCTCGTGAGCCTTGCCACGGCGGTCGAGGGGCATGAGCGCTGGCTACGCGCCTTCCAGGAACGCTTTGCCTGGCTCGTGCCGCACTACCTCGTCTATGGGTTCATTGCCGGGGTCATCTTTCTTGGCTACGAGTCGGCGCACCTCTGGGCGTTCGCAGTCTTCGCGGTGCCGCTGTTCCTGATGCGGAAGACCCAGGAGGCCTACCTGCGACACACCCAGAAGAGCGCGCAGAAACTGCGAGAAGCCGCCGAGACGATCCAGACGCAGAACGTCTCCCTCGAGCAGGCGAACCGACTACTCAAGGAGCGCTCGACGGCCGCGATGGAGTCACTCTCGGCGACGGTCGATGCACGCGACGCCTATACCGCGGGCCATTCGCGCCGGGTCCAGCAGCTCGCGCTCGCGATCGGCCGAGAGCTCGGCCTTTCGCAGGCGGAGCTCGACCTGCTCGGCCACGCGGCGCTCTTCCACGACATCGGCAAGCTGGCCGTTCCGGACGCGATCCTGCTCAAGCCGGCGAGCCTGACCGACTCGGAATGGTCGCTGATGCAGAAGCATGCGGACGAGGGCGCCCGCATCATCGACCGGCTCGGCTTCCTGAATGACGCCGTGCCGGCGATCCGGCACCACCACGAGCGCTTCGACGGAACGGGGTATCCCGATCGCCTCAAGGGAGAGGAAATCCCCCTCGGCGCGCGGATCATTCACGTCGCGGACGCACTCGACTCGATGCTGACGACGCGCAACTACCGGGCAGCCCGGCCCGTAAGGGACGCCCTGCAGGAGCTCCGTGACGCCGCGGGCACCCAGTTCTGCCCACGGTGCGTTGCCGCCCTCGGGAGGATCCTGCCGATCGAGGCGAACGAGAGCACCCAGGAACGCGAGGCCGTCGCGTTGTAACCGCCTTTCGCTGGGAAAGTTCAGCGAAAGAGGCGCGAACTTGCAGAGTCGCGCAAATGCTCTATTCTGGCTTGCAGCAATGCCCCGCAAGTCCGTCTACCGCGCGGTCGCCGACATCGACCGCGAGGCGCTTGCCGAGTTCCAGGCCGGCATCCGCAAGCGCTACACCGACGAGCAGATCCTCGACGAGCTGAAGGCATCTGCAGAGCGGTTGGGGCGCTCGCCGACGATGCGGGAGTTCGCGGCCGACTCGAAGACGACCGTGCATCCCCAGACGGTGATCGAGCACTTCGGCAGCTGGAACCGCGCGAAACGCAAGGCCGGCCTCGTGCCGCGCCGATTCGCGACTCGAGAGGAGTTGCTCGCGCTGCTCCAACAGCTCGGCAAGGAGCTCGACCGGGTGCCAACGGCCCGTGACATCGACGAGCACCGTGGCAAGATGCCGTCGAAGTCGCTCTACTGGCACACGTTCGGCTCGCTCACGAACGCGCTACGCGAGGCCGGCTTCGACGTGCCGGTGGGGGAGGAGCGCCTCGAACGGGCGCTCGAGCAGGCCGTCCGCCTCTCGAAGCAGCTCGGCCGCCTGCCGAAGTTCGCCGACTGGACTGCGGCGCGCAAGCAAGACCACGCCCTTCTGACGGAGTGGCAGATCTACCGAATGTTCGACGCGAGGCGGGGCGCCTGGTCCACCTTCCAGTTCCTCGTGCGCGAACGCCTGCGCGAAGCCGGCGTCGAGGTGGCCGCCGACGGAACCGTCAGCCGGCGCTAAGTCTCTAGTGGGCGGCGGCGGCGAGGATCGCCAACCGCCTCAGGCATCGCGCAGCTTCTTTGGGAGCCCGGACGGGCGGACGCGGCGAGTCCTCGAAACGGCGGTCGGGGCTGAAGCGCTTGCGGCTCGTCTCGTGGCCGAGGTCGAGCTGGACCAGGGTTCCCTCGTTGAGCTCGTCCATGTCCAGCTTGATGCCGAGCGTGCGCTCCACGACCTCGAGCGCCAGCTTCGTCGAGGCGAAGAAAACGCCGTCTTCGCCCGCGCCGAGCCAGACCGGGCGGCCGACGCCGCGCGCAACGGAGACCGCGTGCTCGCGCCGTTCGTCGATCCAGGCGGTGGCCATCGACCCACGGAGCGCCTCGAGGGCCTCGGCGGCGCCCTCGGAGTGCGCCGCGACGGCGAAGATCGCCTCGGAGTCGACGGTCATCCCAGGCTCCTGCCGGGCGCAGTCGTGGTCGGCGAGCACCTCGTCGTCGTTGACGATGATCCCGTTGTGGATCCCTATCACGGCGCCGTGGCGGATCGGATGGTTGTTCGCGGCGACCGTCGGATGCCCCTTGGTGTAGTCGCGTACATGCACCAGGACTTCGGTCGCGCTCTGGGGCACGATGATCTCCTCGAGCAGCTCGCTCGCTCCGGAGCGCTGCTTGTGGACCGAGACACGCTCACCCGGTGTGCGGTGGGCATACCCGACTGCGTCTGCGCCTCGCTCCGCGATTCCCGCGAGAAGAGCCTGGGCCGCGAGGGTCCGGTCGAGCGGGCTCGTAGCAGTCAGGCTATATCCGGCGATTCCGCACATATCTCTGAGTGTAGGACCCCAAACGGACGATCTTTACTGGCCAGAGGGACGGTTTCCCTAAGCCTTTGACGCGGGCGGTAGGCATGAGTTAGTCATGACTTTGCGCGTCGGTTACAAACACGAAACCTCGCTCCCTCGGTCGGGGGGTTGACAGAATCAAGCGGGTCCAGAGTGCCGCCGATAGCTCAGGCACGATGGAGCAGCGGCCGCTTCCAGACTCCCTCCCCGATCCGGCCGCCGAGCCGAAGCTGGAGCTCGTCGAGGACGTCAGCGAGGATGTCGACGAAGACGACGTCAAGGAAGCTGCGGCACCGACCCAGGATCCGCTCAAGCTCTACGTTCGCCAGATCGGCGACGGCCGGCTGCTGACCGCGGCGGAGGAGCGCGAGCTCGCGCGGCGCAAGGACGACGGTGACGAAGATGCCAAGCGGAAGCTGATCGAGCACAACCTCAGGCTCGTGATGTCGATCACGCGGAACTACACCAAGGCCGGTGTCCCGCTCCTCGACCTGATCCAGGAGGGCAACCTCGGCCTGATCAGAGCAGTCGAGAAGTTCGACTGGACGATGGGCTACAAGCTTTCGACATACGCCACCTGGTGGATCAGGCAGGCGATCACCCGGGCGCTTGCCGACCAGGGCCGAACGATCCGACTGCCCGTGCACGTCGCCGAGCAGGTGCGCAAGGTGATGCGCGCGCGCAGGGTGCTCGCCCAGAAGTTGAACCGCGAACCGGTGGTCGACGAGATCGCGAAAGAAGCCGGCCTGACGCCGGAGCGCGTCAGCGAGCTGCTCGACCTCGTCGAGGATCCGGTCAGCCTCGAGACGCCTGTCGGTGACGGCGAGAGCATCTACGGCGACCTGATCGAGGACACGAAGCTCGATCGTCCAGAGGTGACGACGGCGGACAATCTCCGCTCCGTCGAGCTCGGCGACGCGCTGGATGTCCTGAACCCACGGATGCGGCTCGTCCTGGCCCGGCGCTTCGGGCTGGACGGCGAGGTGCCGCAGACGCTGGAAGAGGTGGGCGCCTCGCTCGGCATCACTCGCGAGCGCGTTCGCCAGCTCGAGTCTCGGGCCCTGCGCGAGCTTCGCACGGTTGCACCGGCGCTCCAGCTGTATCTGCGAACCGAATAGCTACGGTGACGAAGTGGCCTTCCACTTCGTCGACATTCACTCTCACGTTGTCCCCTCCGGCGATGACGGGGTCCAGAGTCTCCCGGAGGGTTTGGAGCTCGCCCGTGACGCCTCTGAGCACGAGACGCGGGTGCTCTACGCGACGCCGCACGTCTCGCCGGCGCTGCCGCTGACGCAGAAGCGCGAGCGTCGCATCCGCAAGGCATTCGTCGCTCTGCGGGAGGAAGCCCCGCTCGAGCTGCGGATCGGCTTCGAGCTGACACCGATGATGCCGCTACTGGACGAGGATCCATGGCGATACGTGCTGCAGGACACCGAGCACGTGCTCGTCGAGATTCCTTTCGTCGGCTCGGCCGATCTCTTCCTCGAGGTCGGGGCGTGGATCGAGCGGGCCGGGTTGACGCCGGTCGTTGCGCACCCCGAGCGGACCGACGCGGGGCTCAGCGACCCGGGCCTGGCCGAGGAACTGGCCGAGCGCGGCTGGCCGCTCCAGGTGAACGCGAGCAGCCTGCTCGGCCGTCACAGCCCCGAGATGACGCGTGAAGGCTGGCGCCTGGTCGAGGGCGGGCTTGCCTCGCTCGTCGCCTCAGACGGCCACAGAGCGACGCGCCCGATGCTCCTGGACGGCGCGTACGACCTTGTACGCGCGCGCGTGGGGGAGGAGCGCGCCCTGCGCCTCTTCGACGGCTCTGCGCTCGGCCTGGACCTGGGGGCGGTCTCGAAGACGTAGGGACTGCCCGGTTCGAGCGCTACAGCGTCACAGACTCCATCTCGCGCAGCTTCGCCAGGCGCTTCAAGGCCTCGGTCTCGATCTGGCGGACCCGTTCGCGGGTCAGGCCGAGCCGGCGGCCGATGTCCTCGAGCGTCTTCGGCTCGGCGTCGGCGAGCCCGTAGCGGAGGATGATCACGTGGCGCTCGCGCTCGGACAGCGCCGCCAGCGCCTGCGCCAGTGCCTCGCTGCGGAGCGAGTCCTCGACCGTTTCCTCCGGCAGTGGGTCGTCGTTCGCGACGAAGTCGCCGAAGACGGCGTCCTCCTGCTCACCGACGGGCTGGTCGAGGCTGGTCGACGCGCGGGCGGCCGCCTTGACCTCGTGAGCCTGGGCGACCGGGAGGTTCGCCTCCTCGGCGATCTCGTCGAGCGTCGGCTCTCGGCCTAGCTGGGTCCAGAGCGTGCGCTCGGCGCGGTTCAGCTTTTGCATCCGCTCGACGATGTGCACAGGCATCCGGATGGTGCGCGCCTTGTCGGCGAGGGCACGCGCAACCGCCTGCCTGATCCACCAGGTCGCGTACGTGGAGAACTTGTAGCCGCGGCGCCAGTCGAACTTCTCGACGGCCCGGATCAGGCCGAGGGTGCCCTCCTGGATCAGGTCGAGGAACGGCAGGCCCTGGTTGCGGTAGTTCTTCGCGATCGATACGACGAGACGCAGGTTTGACTGAATCATCGTCTGCTTCGCGTCTATGTCGCCGCGTTCGATGCGCTTGGCCAGCTCGACTTCCTGGGCTGCGTTCAGCAGCGGATGCCGCCCGGCCTCCCGGAGAAACAGCTGGAGCGCGTCGGTGGTCGATTCCTGCGGCGCGGCGGGCGGCGGAGGAGGTGGCGGTGGCACGGCTTCCTTGGCCTCCTCGATTACCTCGATGCCACGCTGGTCGAGCTCGCGGTAGACGGCATCGGTCTCGAGCAGTCCGAGCTCGTGCGGCTCGAGCACCTCCGCAAGCTCTGCATGCCGAACCGAACCGGATTGCTCAGCAGCTTCGAGCAGCTGCTGAAACTCCTGGTTCGCCCAGAGAGAGTCCAACTCGACAGTGGTCATACCCGACCCCCGATAGTTCCACGAAAACTGTCGATCGAAACCCGCTCGACGGCATGGTCAGACCGATGCACGGGAATCGACGTTATGTCAAGTTGGAATCTGGACGGTTGCACGGGGCCTCCCTGGGCTAGACGGCGAAGTAGATGGTGCAGGCGAGGCCTGCAGCCAGACAGTAAGCGGCGAAGGGTGTCAACCTATTCGTTTCGAAGAAGCGCATCAAGAAGCGAACGGAAAAATATGCAGTGACGGCCGCGCAGAGTGCGCCCACCAGAGCGGGCCCGCGGACGCCGTTTCCTTGCGGGCCGAGGAGCTCGGGCAGCTTGAGAACAGCCGCGGCGAGGATGATCGGGGTCGCCAGCAGGAAGGCGAACCGGGCGGCGTCCTCGTTGGAGAGCCCGACCACGAGCCCGCCGGCCATCGTCACGCCCGAGCGTGAGATCCCGGGTATGAGTGCCGTGGCCTGAGCCCCGCCGATTGCCGTCGCCTCTTTCCAGCCGACACGTCGCGCCACCCGGGCGTCGGGATCGCCGTGCTCGTGGACCGGTGCGCGCTTGCGGAGCGCCTCGGCGGCGAACAGGATGACCCCGTTGATCATCAGAAAGAAGGCCGCCGACTGGGCTGACGCAAACACGGTTCGCAGCTTGTGCTCGAGTAGCAGCCCGAGGATCCCGGCCGGGATCGTCCCGACGACGAGCAGCCAGCCGAGTCTCGCGTCCGAGTCGTCAGGTGCGATCTCGCGGTCGCGGAGGCTCCTCCCCAGGCCGCGCACGATCCGAACCCAGTCGCGCCAGAAGAATCCGAGCAAGACGAGCGCCGTCGCGAGGTGGGTGGCGACGAGGAAGGTGATGAAGTAGGAGTCGTTCTGATGGATGTTCCAGCCGAGCAGCCTCGGCAGGATCACCGCATGGCCTAGACTCGAGATCGGAAAGAGCTCGCTGAACCCTTGCAGCAGGCCGAGGACGATCGCTTGCCAGTAGGAGATCGGCAACGGTTCGGGCTTCGCTAGACGGCGGCGCGCCTCGGACGCGGTCCCGCCGAGCGGAACCAGGCAAAGACAAGACACGCCACGCCGAGCAAGAACGAGGCGATCCCGTGCTTGACATGGTGATGGTTCGACCCCGCTTCGTGGCCGGGAAGCCACGAGGGCAGCGACTTGGCCGGCTCGACCCAGTACACGAACGCCAACGCGATCAACGCGACCCCGACGATGACGGCGAGCCAAACGAGCAAACGGTCCCGCTGCACGGCCCCAGCTTAGTGCTAGTCGCTCGAACGCGGCGCGGAGAACAAAACCCTCGGATTCCTACCGTCGCGTCACCCGGTGCGTGAAGGCCTCGCCGGCGAAAGCCGGCGAGGGTCTGCGCGCGGAAGAGGCCGGCCGAAGGCCGGCCGCTAACACTCAAAGGGCGCCCCGGAGGGCGCCCTTTGAGTTCGCCGAGTCGATTTCGCTTTCGTCCACCGGCTCCGCTGACCTTCGGCTTCCGCCTACTGCCTTCGCTTCCGGCTTCGACCTACTTGCGCTCCGTACTCGGCGCAGACAGGAATCTAGGAGAGGACAAGTCCTTCCGCAAGAGGTCCGAAAGAGGAAAAGGGCGCAATTTGCAGAAATTCAATTTTCCACATTTCCACAGCAGACCTTGCAGCTTGTGGAAAGACGTCCGCGCCGGTCGATTAGAGTCTCGCACATGCCGCACATGCCTCGCCCGCCTTCGATCGACAGGGGCGTGACGTCCTTCCTCTGGGCGATCGGGCTCGGCGCCTACATCTACTACGGGTCGCTCGCTGTAGGGGTCTCCTCCGGGAACGCGTTCATCTTCGCGGCCCTCTCAGCTTTCGCGATCTTCATCTTCGTCCGCGTCAACGGCGAGGACACGCCACCTCGGCGTTACCCGCCGCGGCGCCCTCCCCGCGCCGAGACGAGTCAGGCCACGATGGAGCGCGAGCCCATGCGGTGATCGCCCGCGAGGGCGACGAGCAGCAAACGCGTCAGGTCAGGCCCGATCAGCCGTTGCAAGCGATCGGTCGCCGGCAGGTGACGCTCGTCGAAGGCCGAGCAATGGGCCACCAGCAGCATGGGCCCTCGGGCGACGATGCGGTTATGAGCTGCGGCGCTCATGCCACGTGTATCGCCGCGGCGTGGGTTCTGCCTCATCCCTGACCGGAGTGAACGCGCTCCCTCTGCAGCGGCTCCTCGGCGGGCGGGGTCTCGGGAGACGACGCTGGCGCCTTTTCCTCGGCCGGCTGCGTGGCGCGGGTCTCGTCGCGCACCTGCCGGCTCGCCGGCCCCGCGGTGTCGAAGCTGTAGCCGAGCAAGAGACCGAGGCCGAACGCGAGGACGCCGACGTAATCCCCGAAGTCCCGGACGAAGCCGTCGATCCCGATGTCGCTCGACCAGTTGCGAATGTGGTTGCGGCCGAGCCCGTGGTGAGGTTGGTGGAAGACCGTGATCCAGAGCACGGCGATCGCCGCCGGCACGAAGGCCCAGAGGAGGACGCTCATTGAGATCCGCGGCCACCCCCACTTCGTCCAGCCGCCGAGCAACTGAGATACCGCCATCACCAGGCCGGCGCCGGCGATCACGCCGTAGCTCGCCCAGTAGTCACCGTTCGAGCTGTGGCCGATCTGCGTCGCAAGCCAGATCAACAGTCCGGCGGTCGCCGCCGCTATCAGCGTTACGCCTGCGCGGGTCATTGCATACATCGAGTAACCACCTCCAGCGAGGCCGTTACCCGTTCGACCAGAAACTATTCGAGAGACAGTCGCCGGGCGTCGAACTGCGCGGAATAGAGCTCTGCAGCGAACTCCTCGGCCGCATGCGCCGCGTCTGCCCCGAAGACGTGCTCGACGACGCCGATCTCGGGATCGTTGTGGAACGGCAAGTCCACGTGCTGCTCGGAGACGAGGTTGATTGAGATCCCGCCGCACACAGGACAACGGACGGCGAGCCCGACCGCGCCGCCCCGCTCGGAGGGTGCGAGCAGGAAGAACGACGACGGAAAGACCGGCCGGGGCTGATTCTCGGGATAGCAGAAGAAGCTCCACGGCCACTCCCCGGCCCCGATCTTCGTCGCCGCCAGATCGGCGAGCTCAGCTTCGAGAGAATCCAGCTGGTCCGTCATCAGGTTCAGGAACGAGTCGCCTTTGGCGAGCCCGAGCGGCGCCCAGTCGAGCTCGGCGTGACTGACGAGCCCGGGATGCTCTTCCCCGCAGCCGCACTCGAAGCGAACGCCGAACACAGCGGGATGCCCCGCGCCGGGCAAGCGCTCGAGCCGCCGGAAGCGGGACAGGGGGACTCGCGAGTCGCCGCGCTCGGGACACGCGAACGTGTACCGGGTCGTCAGGCTGTCGTAGATCACCCCTTTGTAATCGGCCGGCCGGACGGGCCGGATGAGGCTCAGTACGCGATCAGTGTGTGAAAGTCGTAGTTTTGCAGGCGTTCTCTGCCGCCGAGGAACGTCAGTTCGATGATGAACGCCACCCCGACGACCTCCCCGCCGAGGCTTTCGACGAGGCCTGCAATCGCCTCCACGGTGCCGCCCGTCGCGAGCACGTCATCGTGGATCAGCACTCGGTCGCCCGGGCGGATCGTTTCCGGATGGAGCTCGAGCGTGTTCTGCCCGTATTCGAGCGCATAGGTCGCGCCGATTGTCTCGGGTGGCAGCTTGCCCGGACGCCGCGCCGGGACGAACCCGCAGCCGATCTCGCGCGCGATGGCCGCGCCCAGGATGAAGCCGCGGGCCTCGGCGCCGAGGACGACGTCAGGCGTGCGCTCCTTCCCCCACTCGGCGAGCTCGTGCACCGTTTGATCGAGTGCCTCGGGGTCCCGGAGCAGCGGCGTGATGTCCCGGAAGACGACCCCCGGCTCCGGCCAGTCCGGGACGTCCCGTACGCGGTCCTTGAGGTCGATCGCCATCAGCGGTCGGCCAGGTGTTTCAGGTCGCGCCAGAACAGGAGCTGCGACAGCTCCTGGGCGAGCTCCGCGAGGTTCTGCAGCTCGTCGAGACCCGCCTGCCGGCGCTCGGGATTCCGCGAGCGCAGCGCAGGCGAGACGATCTGCTCCAGCAGTCCCGACTCACGGGCGGCGGCCGTCCGGAAGGTACGCAGGTGGCGCGCCGAGATGCCGTAGCGCGCCAGCTTCGCGCAGGTCGCGGCGACGTCAACGTCACCTTCGCCGTAGAGCTTCGTGCCGTTGTCGGTTCTGGGCGCCAGCAACCCGAACTCCTCGAGCTCGCGGGCAAGCGCGGGCGTCACGCCGGCGCGCTCGCAAAGCTCGCCGATGTCGAGCTCGTCCTCCGCCGCGGAGAGGCCGCCCCGACGGCGCTTTGGCCCCTTGGTGGCCTTTCCGGGCGCCGACAGCTCCTCACGGATCACCCGCAACGGCAGGAACTCATCTCGCTGAAGGCGCAGGATCGTCTCCAAGCGCTCGACGTCGTCCTCGCTGAAGAGCCGATAGCCGCCTTGGGTCCGACGCGGTGCGAGCAGGCCCTGGTCCTCGAGGTAGCGGATCTTCGAGATCGAGATCTCGGGGAACTCCTCCTGCAGCCGCCGGGTGACCGTGCCGATCGTCAGCAGCCGTTCGCTCGCGGAGGTCTTGGCAGGCGCGCTCACTTGCTGATGAAGCTCAGTCGATACTTGCCGATCTGCACCTCGTCGCCGCTCTCGAGCCGGACCGCCGAATCGATCCGGCGGCGGTTGACGAAGGTGCCGTTGAGGCTGCCGAGGTCCTCGATCTTCAGCTCCCCACCCGTCTGCACGAGCACGGCGTGCTTACGGGAGACGGTGACGTCGTCGAGGAAGATGTCGTTGTCGGGTGACCGGCCGATGGTCGTTCGCTCGCCCTGCGGGCTGAAGTACTCGCCCGCTCGCCCGCCGCCCGAGCGAACCACCAGCGCCGGGCCCTCGGCCGCAACCTCGTCGAGCGGGCCGTCCTCGTCGGCGATCTCCTCGGGGGTGTAGGTCTGCGTCGTCTCGGCACCGCCCTCGTCGACAACGAGCAACGCTCCGCACTTCGAACAGTAATTCGCGGCCTCCGGATTCTGGAAGCCGCATTCCGGGCAGTAGACGAAGCTCAAGTATCACCCTGGTCCGGCGGGGTCGCCTTCCCCGCAAGGATCGCCGTCAGCGATTCGACATCGACGCTGTCGAGCACGCTCTGGCCACCCGTCTTTTGCAACCGCGCGACGAGCTCCGCGCGCAGGATGTCGATCTTGCCGTGCAGGATCCGGCGCTGGTAGGAGATCTCCCGCTCCTGCTCTTTGAGCTGGTCGATCTCCTTCTTGAGGTCGTCGTCGGATAGTGATCCAAGATCAGGTAGAGGTTCCAAAAGGACGCCCTTTCAGTCGAAGGTGACGGGTCAGCGAAGTAAACCAACAGCCCGGCCAAGGGTCAACCTGAACTTGAAGGTTGTTCTCAGGCCGTGGCCTGCTCCGTTTGCATGATGTCCTCGACGAGCGCGTGCAGCTCTGCCTCCATGGCCTCGGAGTCTTCCTTGGTCTTCCCCTCGGCGTAGATGTGCATGAAGGGCTCGTCGGGGTCCGGTAGCACCTGGACCCACCCACGCCGTTCAAAGAGCTTGATCCCGTCCGTCAGGTCGAGCTTTCTGCGGCGCAGCCGTTCGCTCAGGACCCGCATCACAAGCCCCTTCATCGCCCACGGACACGCCAACTGGCGATGGACGAGCGTCGAGACCGGCAGCTCACCCACGAGCTCTGAGACCGGCCGCCCGGTCGGCGCGAGCAGCTCGAGCAGCTTGCAGAGGCTGGCCACGCCGTCGTAGGCGGGCAGGAACTCTGGGAACACGTAGCCACCACCGAGCGCGCCGGCGAAGACGACATCGTCCTGGGCCGCGTACTGGGTCAGCTCGGCGAGGCTCGCGGGTGTTCGCACGACCTCGAGCCCGGTGCCCTTCGCGATCTTGTCGACCTCGCTCGTGACGGTGACCGGGAACGCGAGCTTGCCGTGAAGGCCGTTCGAGCCGAGCAGGCGAACGAGGAGCAGCAGCGTCTGTTCGACCGGAATCTCCCTCCCGCGCTCGTCGATGAGGAAGAGCCTCTCGGCCGCCCGGTCGAAGACGGCGCCGAAGTCCGCGCCGACGGCGGGAACCAGCCGCTTCGCCTGGCCGATCGACTCGCGCAGCGTCGAAGAGCCCGCCGCGGCCGAGTCGGCCACAAACGCATGGGCACTGATTGCCTCGATCTCCAGCGGTCCGAGCACGAGCGGGAGCACGTAGGAGGCAGCGGAGTAGCCGTAGTCGACGACGATCCGGAAGCCCCGCTCCCGGATCGCCTTCCGATCGATCGTGGCCAGCAAGTCCTGTGCGTAGGTCTCGCGGACACGCGCCGGGTAGCTGACGCTGCCGACGGCGTTGTGGGCAGCGCGCCGAAGCTCGAGACGCGAGAAGTGTTTTTCGATCTCCTTCTGCATCGAGGAGGTCAGCTGGATGCCCGGGTATTCGAAAAAGCTGATCTCGACAACCTCCGGATCCGTGTAGCTGATGCCGACGTGGAAGCCGGCGTCGAAGCTCTCCGTCTTCAGCAGGTGTCTATTCACTGCTGCGGGCAGCACGCGCAGGTCGGCCACGTCCACCCCCGTCGAGTTGAGGCCGGCGATCATCGCCCGCTTGATCATCCGGCAGCCGGGCGGTGCATCGCGGCTGCAGACGACGCGGTCGCCCCGCTTGAGCGCCGTTCCGAGCGCGGCTGCCAGCCGAACCGCTACCTCCGGCGTGACCTCGACGTTGATCAGGCCGGAGACGCCCTCGCGACTCCACAACCGGGACGCCGCGCGCGACTCGAAGATCAGGCTCTCGGTCACCTCCGAGCCGGTCTCGACCTCCTTGTTCGGGTAGATCCGGACGCCTGGGTGGACGACGCTCTGCGCGCCGAGGGCGACCTCGTCGCCTATCGCCGCACCCTCCTTGACGAGCACGTGGCTGCCGATGTCGCAGCTTCGCCCGACTATCGCCCCCTCGATCACAGCACTGCGGCCGATGTAGGTCGACGAGTCGACCACGCTCCGGCTCGTTCGCGCCTGCTCGCGAAGCGTGACGCTCGCGCCCAGAACCGAGTAGGCCCCGACGGCTGCCCCCGGGCCGATCCTCGCGTAATTGCCGACGAATGCGGGCGCCTCGATCTGATCCAGGTCGTCGAGCTCCACTCCCTCGCCGAGCCAGACGTTCCCCCGCAGCCGGATGCCCGGGATGTCAAGGCTCACGGCCTCGTCGAGGGCGTCGAAGTTCGCCTGGCGGAACTGGTCGAGGTTGCCGATGTCCTGCCAGTACTCGTCGAAGACGTAGCCGTAGAGCGGACGGCCCATCTCCAGCAACAGCGGGAACAACTCTTTCGAGAAGTCGTACGGCCGGTCGGTCGGCACGTGACGCAGGACCTCCGGCTCGAGCACGTAGATGCCGGTGTTGATCGTGTCGGAGAAGACCTGACCCCAGGACGGCTTCTCGAGGAAGCGCTCGATCCTGCCCTCGTCGTCGGTGACCACGATCCCGAACTCGAGCGGGTTCTCGACCGACTTGAGGCCGATCGTGACCGCAGCCCCCTTCTCCCTGTGGAAATCGACGATCTTTTGCAGGTCCACGTCCGTGAGCGCGTCGCCCGAGATGACGACGAAGGTGTCGTCGAGCCTCCCGCTCGCCAGCCTGACCGAGCCGGCCGTGCCGAGCGGCGACTCCTCGACCGAGTACTCGATGTTGACGCCGAGCGACTCGCCGTCGGCGAAGTAGCTGCGGATTGCCTGCGGAAGGAAGGCGACGGTGACGATCACGTCCTCGATCCCGTTCCCGCGCAGGAGCTCGACGATGTGCTCCATGCACGGCTTGCCGACGATCGGCACCATCGGCTTCGGCTGGTTGGAGGTGAGCGGGCGGAGGCGTGTGCCTTCGCCACCGGCCATGACGACTCCCTTCACGACCCCGGCTCCGTGCATACCGATTCCGCTCCGCTCCTACAGCGGCGGTTCCGCGGCCGAACCGCCATGCCGGCGCGGCCTCTTAGCCGGCATCGCAAGCGACGCCTCATGCTTCCGCGACCTCTCGTCTCGCTTTGGCGAGGTAGCCAACCAGGGAAACACCTGCCAACGCAAAGCCTGCCCAGAACAGCCACAGAGGCCAGTCCGTTCCCTCTGGGGTGACCATGATGAAAGCGAGCGAGGCATAGAGCAGCCACGTCGCCGCTTTCCCCGCGCGGTTGACGGCAAGCTCGTACCCCCGTCCAGCGACGAGCTTGTACCCGGCGATCAAGGCAAGATCGCGCGCAGGGATCGCGAGCGCGACCCAGGGCAGGCGGCCTGCATGCCAGAGCAGGATCACGGCCGCGTCGATCATCAGGCGGTCGGCGAGCGGGTCGGCGATCTTTCCGAACTCCGACTCGACGTGCCAACGCCGCGCGAGCCAGCCGTCGACCTGGTCGGTGACGCCGGCCACCCCGAAGACGATCGCCGCCGGCCAGCTGTGACCGCCGTCCGATGTGAGCAACAGGACGACGAAGACCGGAATCAGAATCAGGCGGCCGATCGTAAGGAGATTCGGAATCGCTGCCAGCGGGGCGGGCACTACGCGAGCGGCCATGCTGAAAGGATACGGCGGTGGCCGAGCCGCTCACGCTTCCGGGGTTCGTTAACGCCCACAGCCACGCGTTTCAGCGGGCGCTGCGCGGCCGGAGCGAGGGGGACGACTTCTGGACCTGGCGCGAGTCAATGCTCGAGGTCGCTTCGGGTCTGACCCCAGGTCAGGTCCGGAAGGACTACGTCGACGTCTACCGGGAGATGCTTGCCGCCGGCTACACGGCGGTCGGCGAGTTCCACTATCTCGGCCTCGATGAGGGTTTTTCGGCCTTCGAGGCAGCCCAGGAGGCAGGGATCGGCTTTGTACTGCTCTACGCCGCGTACGCGCGCGGCGGGATCGAGCGGTTCCGGCAGGACAGCGTCGCCCGCTATTTGGAGCAGCTCGAATCCTTCCGCGAGCAAGGAGTCCGCGTCGGGGTCGCCCCCCACTCCGTCCGGGCCTGTCCGCCCTCCTGGCTCGAGGAGCTCGGGAACTACGCCGTCCGCGAGGAACTGCCGCTCCACGTGCACGCCGACGAGCAGCCCCGCGAGGTCGAGGAGTGCATAGCCGAACAGGGCTTGCGACCGATCGAGCTGCTCGCAGACTGTGGCTGCCTGGGTCCGCGCACGACGCTCGTCCACGCGACGCATGCCGACAACCACGAGCTCGACCTGATCGCCGACGCCGGCGCCCGGGTCTGCGTCTGCCCGACGACCGAGGCCAACCTCGGCGACGGCTTCGCGCCGATCGAGCAGCTCTGCGAGCGCGGCATTGGCATCTGCATCGGTTCCGACTCGAACGTCGTCATCGACCCGCTCGAGGAGCTACGCGAACTGGAAGGGATCGCGCGACGGCGCGCCGGGCGGCGCAACGTCGTCCCCACCGGCTCCCTGCTCTGCTCCGGCGCCGATGAAGGCGCGGCCTCGCTTGGCCTCGACGCGTGGGACGAGATCGTGGTCGACCTCGATCACCGGTCACTGCACGGCGTCAAAGAGCAAGACGTGCTCGCGGCTCTGGTCTCGGGCTGCTCAGCCGACGTCCTCGCCACGACGGCGGCCTGAGCGCCTTAGCCGAACAACCGTCTCACCGTTATCAAGGCGATCGAGGCCGCAGCGGCAAGCGCTAGGAGGTCCCTCGAGGTTGAGATTCTCTTGAACCCCGAGCCGTCGTCGCGAACCTCGATGTAGCCGATCGGAGTCACGGCGACGCCGCCTCCTCCGCCCCTGCCGAAGCCCTGGCGCTCCTCATGGCTGCCGCCGCCTCCGCCGCCGCCGAAGCCGAATCGCGCCTTCGCAACAGGGACCACCGTCACCGCGCCACGCTCGACGGGTTGGCCGAAAATCGCCGAGGCCTGCGCCCGCTCCCCGACCGTTTGGCCGATCTGCTCGAGGAGGTCATTCACGAGCTGTGAGCGCTCGTCTGTCGTCGTCGCCATCGAGACTCCTTCCCTCGCCGTTACGACGCCCGTAGGCCTCTCTCAGGTTATCGAGCGGACGAACGTCGACCACGCGCAGCGTACGGGGGATAACTCAGCCCGCTCGCCGGCGCGCGCCCGACCCAGGAGCTCGAGGCGACATCCCTTCTGCGCGTCGGCGGGCTAGTCAGCTCGAAAGCCACACCGAGACCGGGCGGTTTTCGTTCGGAGGACGTAAATCTTTTTGGGCGAAGCGGACTAATTTCGCAGGCGTCGGGCCATGTTGAGTTAGAGGCGCCGGCAGCGAGTGGGGACTGACGGCATATCGCTCGCGCCGGCGCCTCGGTCTGGAGTCGGACCGTGGCGCAGACTGCGGTCTGGGTTGATTTGGACTGCGCCCCTCCTTGTGTGGGATCTCGATCGTCTGGATGAACAGCACCTGGTCGATTCTGGTGCCGCCTCCCTGAGGCGTTCGGAAGAAACTCTCCGGGCGGCCACTAGAGTAGGGGCGGCCCTCCGGCCGCCCCTAGCGTGCCCTACGGAATCGGCCGCGCGGGTTGGCCGACTTACGACAGAGCCGGAACGACCACGTCGCAGAAGAGCGCGAACCCGCTGTCGAGATCCGGATGCGGCCCGTTCTCGGGCGAGATCGTCTCCCCGAGGAAATCGCCGGTCGTCGCGTCGAAGGTGTCGTTGAAGGTGACGAAGCCAGCGTCGCGCGAAAGGACCCTTCCGTTCGGGAGCTTGATCTTCTCCGGAAGCCCCTTGAAGGTCGACGTGAACGTGACGGTGCCGTCGCCGTTGTCGATCGGGCCGACGAAGACGTTCTGGTCGGCGGCGAAGAGCAAGACCGACTTGCCCGTCGCGGCGGAGGTGAAGACCTGGTTTATGCGGAACTGATCCTTGAAAGTGCCGTCGGCAAAGACCTGGATGTTGTCCATCCCGTTGACGACGCTCGTGCCGTCGATCCCGCAAATGTTGTCCGGAAACGTGTCGCTGAACGTGCCGTGGAATCGGTCGGTCAGCGGCGCGGCGCCAGCGGTCG